>CALKJE010000065.1 GCA_937995675.1 uncultured Saprospiraceae bacterium | reverse complement strand
CTAGATTTAGTAAAGAAAATCGAATATCGAAACTGTCAAGATCACTAGTAATTACGCTGGGTTCAAAGCTCACAGAATTGAACTCAATTACATAATCCGTCCCTTCACTAGGATTTAACTTTATTGCCGGATCTCCCTGGAGCGTAAACTGCTGGGCTAATGGTCCTAGGGTGATGGTATTTGCATTATTATAAGTTTCCACAGTGCTACGCAAAATATCACCCATTCCCTGACCATATAATGTTCCACCTGCCAACTCATAAAAACGGGACATAAACGGATTTAAACCAGAAATATAACCCAGACCGGTCGTGGCTCCAAAACCAATCGCGCCCCGGTCTTCGTAGTATACAAATCGTTCGCTAATACCCCGGGCTGCTGTGTGAATGTTTCCAGAATAGCATCCCAGGGAAAACATTAATGGATATTTTTCAAAATTTTCGTAATTATCTGGATTATCTATATTAAAATCAAATGTTCCGACACCTGAATGTCCAAAAAAAGTTATCATTGATACTCCTTCGTTTATTCGCTCAAATATTTTTTCTGATCTGGAATTTTGGACTGCATCATTACTACGTTTAAATACCGAAGTCACCTCCGCACCAAAAATATTATTCTCTATAATCTCCTCCATATCCTCCAAATGCCGACGGATAACGTCTCGTTCTCCTCCATTTCCGCCACCTCCCAAATGCAATATCTGCTTCATCCATCCCCGCTCTTCTATCGTCTGATTACTATTTTGCTGCACCGCTTCTAGATCTCTCACCTTTTTTAGATAGATCGCAATATCTTCTGCGCTAGTCGCAGCAATCCGACCAGTCGCTACGGTTGGATAACGTTTTCCATTTTCAGAAACTAATAAATTATCACTTCCTGGATATCCAAAAGTAGGAACAAATAAAGTGGACTGTGCACCAGCTACTTGGGCTGGAGTACGCACATTATGATACTCTCTTCCTTTTCCTATGATCAGTAGATAAGCTAAATCTTCCCATTCTGTTTTAACTTTTTGAACAAAATTTTTGATAGACAAAGGATGTCGGTGTATTCCATAGGCATACTGATTATACAAATCTTCTATCTCAACAATTCGGGTCCTAAAACCTCCACCTACTGCTGAGCTTCGATAGGTTGCATATTCACCTACTTGATTGATACCTTGTGCATCATTGTATAAACGAGAATTTGAAATGATTAAATAAGTGGCTGGATCTTCTGAGTAATCAATAAATGTCGTTTCATTAAGTGTTGTGATTGCATTAAAAGCAGAATTTTCCTCAAAAAGAATTAGATCGCGATCTGTGGAAGATGGAGGTAACACAATTCGTGTTCGACCGCTTTCTACAATTGCTTCAATTCTTATCCCATTGGTCAAATCATATAAAACAGGATTACCCATGGCATCTGAAAAATTTTCTATATCAAGTAGCTTCTTAGTCGTCGAAGCTTCTATCGAAAAAGCAAAAGAAGTAGCACCATCAAAATTAAAACTACGTGGATAGGTAAGACTAATATTACCTACAGAATGCCGATCGTTAGGACCAGCTGTCCCCGTAAATTTGACCGCAATATCACCAGTCAAAAGACTATTGGTTACCGGAGCAGTTACTTTCTTTAAAGCTACACCATTAAAACTTTCTTCGTAAAGTGGCGCTTCGTTATTTAACGTAATTGCAATAGTATGATTTATTTGAGCAGGTAGATTACTCGCAAAACGAGTACGGAATATACTGGACGGACCAGTAATGACTGGATTAACAGGTTGAATGGTATATTCTGTTACTAACTCAAAAGAAGAACCAAAGCCTTCTGTTTCATTATAATTAGAGTATGAAGTGCCATCTGTAGTTTCTCTTTTCTTGATATGCGTACTCGTGAAAACTTGACGCTCATCATACCAGAAAAAAGCCTCTGATGGAGGAGGATTACTAAGATCGTTATTAACTGGATTAAATCGCAAACTATTATTGCCAGTTCCTGAAACCCACGTCAAAAAATAACTCATCGTATCGGTTATCAAACTATAGTCAGGATTTAACATCTCATTATCTGGATCGGCAAACAGATGACGATCTAACTCAGACCGATTTTTTTTACCATAAAATTCAATATAATCGTTAGCTCCTAACAATCCTGCTGCAGATACAAAAATCGGCACCTGCTCTCCTAATCGATAAAGTTGGTAATTACCCGTAGCAATCTGGGAAACAGGAATACCTGCAGCAGCCAACGTACCTTGTGAAATTCTATAGATGCCATCCTCCGCAATAGGAATTTTAAAGTACGATTGATCAAAATTGATCCACTCATCTCCAAAATTTCCATCGGACATCTGGGCAAATCCTGCATTGATACAAAGGACAAAGGCTAAGATTAACGAATATAAATACTTCATTTTGCTATGATATGGTGTGATAAATAAACATTTAAGGTAGGCACTGCTGAAAGAGTTACCATTTTCGAACAAAAAAAATCGAGTTTGGATTGGTTATGATGGTTGTTTAAAACCGTTGGGGTTTACTCCACTTGTTATAACGATTTTTAACACTGAGGTTGTTTAAAAATGGCTGCTTGTGCGAAAAATAGAGATTTTGTTTGCTAACAAGCCCTAAAAAATGATGTGTAGCCGCGCTCCATGAACTTTTTTTGGGAGCAGTTAGCGAATAAAAGATCATTTTGTAGCCAAGTGAGCTATTCTTAAATAACCTCAACATAAAAGTACCCAAAATGATACCGAAATCCAATAAATTTAGGCTAAAGAAACCTTTTTGTCACGATGTTTACGTTGCTCCCAAAAAATAACCCATCTCAGCAGTCAGCCGAGATGGGTTATTCTTCTATTTTTTAGAACAAAAATTGAACTAATTATTTGGATAAATACCCTCGATTTAAACCCTAATTACCCAAAATTAAAGGTAGACCATTTTCTCCGCCTCCGACAATAATCACCTTTGAGTTAGGCGAATTGGCTAGCTCTAAGGTTGCTTCAATTCCCTTGTCTTGCAAGATCTTATCCGTCAAACTGGCATTCAAAATTCGGTTAGACTCCGCCTTAGCTTCTGCTTCAATAATCTTACGCTCTGACTCTTTACGTTCTCGATCAAGTAAGAAGTCATACTGAAAAGCCAATTGCTCCTCTTCTAACTTCTGCTCGATGGCCGCTTTTAGCTTTTCTGGTAGTTGTACCGAACGAATCAGTACCGCATCAATAACAATATACTTGGCTTGTACCGCCTTTAAAGTAGATTGCTCAATTTCATCTTGAATGGCCTCACGCTTGGTAGAGTAGAGCTCCTCTGGAAGATATTTACCGATAACTTCTCGCGTAGCTGATCGAATTTCAGGCTTGATAATCCGCTCTACGTAATCCACCCCAATTTCATCGTGCAAATGCCCGATTTTAGCTGGTAATGGATTAAAACGATAAGATAATTCTACCGCAATCGACAAACCGTTTTTAGATAATACATCCATCTTTTCAAATGCTTCGTTGACCCGTACATCATAGACATACATCTTATTCCAAGGTGCAATCACGTGAAATCCTTGATCGTATACCGTCTCTTTATCTAGTCCACCACTAAACGGTCGGAAAATAATACCTTTTTCTCCCGGATCAATATTGTGGAAAAGACTGTTCGATAAGCTGATCAATAAGATCAATCCAATAAATGCCAAAATGGCAAAACCCATAAATTTATTTTGTTTCATGATAACAGTTTTATGATTAATTTATTCTAATAGTATATTTTCAATTAAGAAGTACTTATACTAGAAATTTAACAATTAAGTACAAGTATTAGTTTTTGGGGAAGATATAGTTAGAATTACCAATTAGATACCTGTTTTGGTAATTGTCTCCTGTTATTGACAAATTTAACTAAAACCAGTGGTAATCTATAATTTAAGTTTTCGGTGAAATCTAAACAAATGGAAATACTGGTTTTACTTGAATAATAGGGTTGATATTTGCCCAAACAGCAAAAAATAAAAAACGCTTATTTTTACCACCATGAAATCCTTTATTTTCATTACTATTTTTAGTGCTTTTTTCCTTTTTGGTGATCAATTGATGGCCCAAGAAGGACAAAAGGTTGGATTCTTTATGCCAGCAGATACACTCAATAAGGCGCGAGCGTATACCTTGATTGGAGGAACTTCTGCTGGTTACGCAGCGACCATGATCGGACTAAACGCGGCTTGGTATGCAGGTTTTGAACGTTCTAGTTTTCACTTATTTAATGATTGGGGAGAATGGAATGATATGGATAAAGTAGGACATTTTTATTCCGCTTACAACGAAAGTTTGATCCTCATGTACGGTGGACTTTGGGCTGGAATGCCCCGAAAAAAAGCGATGTGGATGGGCGTCGGATTTGGGGCGCTCTTTCAGACGAGTATCGAAGTATTAGATGGATTTTCCAAAAAATGGGGATTCTCTATTGGAGATATTGCTTTCAATACCGGTGGTCTTGCCCTTTTGGCCGCCCAAGAATTAGCCTGGAAAGAACAACGAATTACCCTCAAACTTTCTGCACATCCCGTCAGCTATCCACGTACCACCCTCAATGCAACCAATGGCCAAGGAACCACGACCATCGCCGATCGAGTCAAAGAACTTTACGGAGAAAAATTCTACGAAACTTTCCTCAAAGATTATAACGGACAAACCCTTTGGGCTTCTGTCAATATTCGCTCTTTTCTAAAAAAAGAAGACACCAAAATACCTCGCTGGCTCAACATCGCAGTTGGCTACGGCGCCGAAAATTTACTAGGAGGCTTTGAAAATACCTGGACAACCGATGACCTCAGCTACACCGCCAACCCCATTGACTTCCCCCGTCGCAGACAATTCTATCTATCCCTCGACATCGATTTTACCCGCATCAAAAGCCGAAAACCATTTCTAAAAGGATTGTTGATTTGCCTAAACGCACTAAAATTTCCCGCACCAACCCTAGAATGGAACACCCACGGCGGCGGATTCAGATTCTACCCAATTTATTTCTAAAAAAACAAGATACGGCAGGAAAGATATACACGTTACACGTTCGAGTGCCTCTGCGTCTTTGCGCCTCCCGCAGAGCGGGACAAGTTCTGCGAGAAAAAATCACGCTAAAAGATATACATGTCAGAAGATATACACGTTCGAGTGTCTCTGCGCCTTTGCGCCTCTGCGAGAAAAATCACAATAAAAGATATACACGTTCGAGTGTCTCTGCGCCTCTGCGCGAAAAATCACGATAAATGATATACACGCCAAAAGAGACATTATTCATTAAACACGATTCCAGAGAACATTATTCATTATTTAAAAACCTCACTCCACATAAGACTGCCGCACCACCAACGCAAACATATCCCCATCCAACGGCAAATACCCCTGATCATAACAAAATCGATACGTCTTCCCAGCCTTCGTTTGATAAATATTAGTAAAATACGAAAACTTAAAACCCAACTCCAGCAACCGGTCCTTATTCACCTTACTCTTTCCATGCGGATTGAGCTTCGCCAGAATTCTTCGATTCTTCCGTAGAATATTATTCACATTCCGCATAAACTGGGAATGATCACTATTCAATTTATTATTAAAAGCACTACGACATTGGTCCGAACAAAACTTCTTATCCGCCCGACCCATAAATTCATCGCCGCACTCTGCACATTTTTTCTTCATAATTCTCTAATTTAGTAATCTCCCCAACAAGATAAACTTTATATTTTAAACACCCAATTAACCAATAAAAATAGCCCATCCGCCCATCGTCCGCCAAACACGAAAGAAGAGAAAAAAGCCAAACAAGAAAGAAGAGAAAAGCCAAACACGAAAGAAGAGAAAAAACCAAACACGAAAGAAGAGAAAAACCAAACCCTAGTCCATAGTTAAAAAATAAAAATTACCTTTGCACCAAAAAATCACCAAGACTATAAAACTTAAAAAAAATCACCTAATGGCTTCTAAAAAAAGAATCTCTCCAAGCATGCGTGCCGCTGACAATATTCGGATCCTTTCCGCAGCAATGGTCGAACAGGCAAACTCTGGTCACCCCGGTGGACCAATGGGAGGCGCTGACTTTGTACACGTACTCTTTTCTGAATTTATGAACTACGATCCTTCCGATATGAAATGGGAATTAAGAGATCGGTTCTTCCTCGATCCAGGACATATGTCTGCCATGCTTTATAGCGTTCAGGCACTTCTTGGAAATTACAAATTAAGTGATCTAAAAAAATTCCGACAATGGGGGAGTGTTACGCCTGGTCATCCAGAGATTGATGTGAAGCGCGGAATAGAAAACACTTCTGGGCCACTTGGATTAGGTCATGCTTTCGGAATTGGAGCTGCTATCGCTGAACAGTTTCTAGTAGCTCGTTTTGGAAAAAGAGTAGGACATCAAACCTATATCTACATCTCTGATGGTGGAATACAAGAAGAAATCTCACAAGGAGGTGGACGAATTGCAGGCCACTTAGGACTAGGAGGAATTGTGATGTTTTATGATGCCAACGATATTCAACTTTCTACCGAAGTAGACGATGTAACTGGTGAAGATACCGCCATGAAATATGAATCTTGGGGCTGGCATGTTGTAACCATCGATGGAAACAATCACGATCAAATTCGCAAAGCCATCAAAGCAGGAAAAGCAGAAACCAAACGACCAACCCTCATCATTGGTAAAACCAAAATGGGGAAAGGTGTACGAAGCGATGACAATAAATTATACGAAGGAGAAGTGGAACTCCACGGTAAACCACTCGGTAAATCCAACGCTTCTTTTCCACTAACCATCAAAGGTCTTGGTGGTGATCCAAAGAAACCATTCCAGATTTTTCCAGAGGTAGAAAAGCTATACGCAAAAGCAATCGCTTCTAAGAAAAAGAAGGCAGCCAAACGGAAAGCCAGCTTTAAAGCGTGGATGACCAAAGACAAAAAGAAAGGTAAAATGTTCCGCGACTTTTTTGCTCAAAAAGCACCAAAGATCGATTGGGCTTCTATTGCTCAAAAAGAAAATGATGCGACACGTAATGCTTCCGGTAGAGTACTAGCACATTTAGCAGAGACGGTTCCTAACATGATTGTGGCTTCTGCTGATTTAGCCAATAGTGATAAAACAGAATTTTTCCTAAAGAAAACCAAAGCGTTTAAAAAAGGAGATTTCTCTGGTGCATTTTTACAAGCGGGTGTATCTGAATTAACCATGGCAGCACTCTCCATCGGTATGTCTTTACACGGTGGTGTAATTCCGGCCTGTGCTACCTTCTTCGCTTTCTCTGATTATATGAAACCTGCCATTCGAGTAGCAGCCTTGATGGAAACCAACGTGACCTTTATTTGGACACACGATGCCTTCCGAGTAGGAGAAGATGGACCAACTCACCAACCAATTGAGCAAGAAGCACAGATCCGTTTATTAGAACACCTGAAAAATCATAGCGGTCAAAATAGTTTCGTTGCGCTACGTCCCGGTGACGCCGCAGAAACAACCCATGCTTGGAAACTTTGTCTAGAAGATTTTCATCGCCCAAGTGGCTTGATCCTTTCTCGTCAGGGTGTCAAAGATATTCCAGCAATGGGAAGCGGTAGCCGATTCAAGCAAGCAGAAAAAACTGCCAAAGGTGCTTACATCGTTCACGATTGTAAAGGAACTCCAAAAGTGATTTTAGTTGGAAATGGATCAGAAGTAGCTACTTTATTAGAAGGTGCTGCACTACTAGAAAAAGACAAGATCAAAGTGCGCGTAGTTTCCGCTCCAAGTGAAGGCTTGTTCCGAAATCAAACGGCAAAATATCAAGAATCTATTTTACCTGCGAAAGTAGCGAAATACGGTTTGACCGCAGGACTACCTGTTAACTTATTAGGACTGGTTGGAACAGATGGAACCGTACATGGTCTCGATCACTTCGGTTATTCAGCACCTTATACCGTACTAGACCAGAAGTTCGGATTTACCGGAGCCAATGTCTACAAGGATGTTAAGAAGATGTTGAAAAAGTAGAGAAAATTCTGACTATTAGATATTTGCGGGTTTGTGGCTACTCTCCGGCGGTACTGCCGGAGCTGGGAGGCGGAATAGGAAAGAAATATATAATAGTCAAATTTCTAATAAAGAAAAAATTCCGAATTCGAGTTATGGCTTGGGTTCGGATTTTTTTTTATTTTCTTTGGTGTAACAGTAGAACCTCAAACGCGTATCTAGACGATTAAGTCTAAATGAAATTTATTTAAAATAAAAATTAATAAAAATGGGATTTTTCTCTAAGCTATTTAATCGAAAAGGAAAAAACGAAAACGTCCAACAAAGATCGGAGGATGCTAATGTCGTAAATGTAAAGAGTGAAGATGATGGAATGAAATGGGCGATTGAAAAGGCAAATTTAACTTTGCATTACTTTGAGGATTGCTTGGTATCTCCAAAACCAGCTCAGCAGTATTTTTCTATAAAAGTCAAAATAGATGATGGGAAAAATATTGAACATCTTTGGTTGACAGAACCAAGTTTTGATGAAGAAGGAAATCTTTTTGGCGTGGTAGGCAACCAACCTTTGGATGTTAAAAGTGTAACGTTAGGTCAGAAAATTGGTATTGATCGAAATTTAATTTCTGATTGGATGATCATCGAAAATGGTCGCTTGATTGGAGGTTATACAATCAGAGCGATTAGAGATCATTTGTCAGGTAATGATCTAGTCAATTTTGATCGTGGACTTGGTGGAATGATGGTAGATGAAGGAGAAGACTATTTTCTTCCTTCCAACAAAACACCGGAAGGAGCAATCATAGCAATTGAAGAAGCGTATGATCAAGATGATATAGAGAAGGCGATGGCTTGTAAAGATTTTAAGATCGAAGCCAGATTTATGCTTAACAAAATTGGTAAGGGAATTCAGGACGAAGAAGTAGAAAACAAAACAGCAGAAGTACTGAAATTATCTTTTATCAAACACATGCAAGAAAATGGAATGCCTAAATTTAAAGGCATCAAAAGAGCGTTTCCTAAAAGAGAAAAAATAAGCGATCAGGAAATGATAATTACCGAAGTATGCTATTATCCCGATGGTGGAAAATCAAAGGAAAAACTTCGTACCTATCTGACAGAGGATGGATGGAAAGTAATAGGACCAGTGCAATAATCACTCCTCGTTACCAGTTCATATTTAGATGTAAGCCCATCGTATAAATGATGATATTTTTTTGGAACGATTCTGTCTTTAACTGCGTTCCGTCTTTATATTTCATCAAATACGATATTCATCATGATCAGAAATACTAATCGTAAATCAACACCTAAGGTGATCGGTGGAGTAGTACTCCGAAAAAATAACCACAAGAAAACGCCGAACTATTGGAACACCAAACAACAAAATGTAATCATCGATGTAGAAAAACCAGGTAAAGGGTATAAACATTTTCTAAAGAAAAGAGATGTCTTAAAGTTTATCGAAATAATTCCTAACTGGGCCGAAATATCAAAAAGTTTAGATGCTATTGTTTTGGCTTCTTCTGATATTGAATGTGATGGTTATTATAACAATGATGGAGTCGTTTGTATTTCTGCTTGGGAAAAAGAAATGGATATTTGGATAAAAGAAAGTTACTATAGAGGTCACAAAGAACTTTTTGAAAGGCTAGGAGTGAAAACAACGGAAAGAGAAAATAATACCTTTTACTGTGAATTTAACGAAGACCAGATAAAAGCTTATCAACTCTTACATATTCTGCTACATGAATTAGGACATCATGTCGATCGGATAAGAACAAAAAGCAAAATCACAGCTGCTAGAGGCGAGCAGTTTGCAGAAGATTACGCATTCAAATACGAAAAAATCATCTGGCAGGCATACCAGCAACAATTCAATGTCGTATTCTAAACATTATTTAAATTCCGGAAAAACCAACGAAAAACAGCACCTGTCTTGATAATCAGGGCATTAATCTTTTCCAGAAAAATTCGAAATTTCTCAAAAAGTAACATAGGGCCAAATTTTAATGACGAAGTTTTATTCTTTCCTTCGTTAATCTAAAGGTAAAAAAAGGCTACGTAAATTTCCTAATACTTAGATTAACTTATTGTTAATTTTTAAAAATTTCTATATAAAAAATAAAGCCGCTCGCTTACTTAGTGTAAACGAGCGGCTTTGTTGCTATAAAAAGAAGTTGTTTAAAATTTCCCAATTACCCAGATTTTAGATTATTCTAAACGATTAAACAAATAAACAAATAAACGATTAAACAAATAAACAAATCACTCCACTTTCACAATC
>CALKJE010000064.1 GCA_937995675.1 uncultured Saprospiraceae bacterium | reverse complement strand
AGAAATAAAAGCAGAGTTACCAAATTGTGATATATTGGTATAGATTACATCCTTAATCATCAAATAATGAAAAATCTATCTATCTTCCTAATAGTAATAACCTGCTTTTTTGCCTGCGAAAAAGAAGAACCAGCTCCACCGATGCCTATATACGATGTCCCTTGCGAAGTGGAAGAATATTATGGTGCTTTTTTACAAAATGGAGAATGCTTTGTGAGTAACGAGGCGATACTAAGAATTACAAATAACAACAGCAGAGCTTTTCGAATTGGAAAACAAGGAACTATACCGGAAGGGATTAATTTTACTGTCTCACACGAAGCAGATTTAAAGGATACCCTGTTTTTAGAAACGAGAGGAATAGCTGGAAGAGTAGGAAATGCTTCTGTATTCTATAGTTACGCAATAGGAGATTCTGACGGCGGAGGCTTTAGGATAACTTCAGGAACCGGAACCGACCAGGACTTTATAATCATTGATTATTTTAATGCGGACACGACCGAAATGATGGGCCGTTTTCAATGCCGATTTAATACGAGAAGTATTGCAGAACCACCGGTTGTAGCACCGGATACGATGGTAATCACGGAAGGGTATTTTCGGGTAAAGGTGGAATAATAGGAAAAGAATTATCACAAAGCATAAGGTATTTCGTATTTTGCGTAAATGAAATATCTTATACTTTTTCTACTTACACTCTTTTCCTTCAATGTAAGTACGGCTCAAGTAGATGCACATTATTGGACCAACCAATTCGGAGGTAGAGCATTGCTTCTCAACGGAGCGGTCATTGCAAGTACGGATGATGAAACCGCCGTTTTCTATAATCCAGGAGCTATGGCGATGGGAGAGGACGATGACTTTTCTCTTTCTCTATCTTTTATCACGCCATCTTATGCATCGCTCAAAACCCGTAATTATTTTGGCCAAGGTCGATCAATTAAAGATACCGAATTTGGGTTTGCACCTGGTCTAGCGGCCATTGGATTCAATCCATTTAAGTATGATAATTTTCGAGTAGCCATTACTTCATTTACCCGCTTTAAATCCAATCTTAGTTTTCGTTATCGGACTTTATTTAAAGTAGCAGATGCCGAAAATCAAATCTACGAGGCCAATCTAGATTTTAGCCGAAGACTCTCCGAGCGTTGGGTAGGAGTCGGAGCAAGTTGGAGAATTTTTGATGCAATAGGATTAGGCGTTACCCAGTTTTTTACCTTTCATAGTGAATCTACGGACTTTGGATTAAGGCAAGAGATTTTTGATGGAAATACCAATGCTTTACAAGCCAGTTGGCGAAGCCGTACAAAGTATTCTTTTAATACCAATGGTAGAATGATTACCAAATTTGGATTGGCGCTTCATCTGAATGAAATAAAAATAGGTTTGACTTTAACGACGCCTTCTTATAAAGAACTCTGGGGCAAAGCCAGTTATGAACTAGATGAATTAAAAGTCTTTTCTCCTGATAGTTTGACCCTTGCGACCAATTTGGATGATGCCGAACTACTAGACTATCAAACACCATTGTCGATTGGTTTTGGTTTAGATGTTCCGATTGGTAAAAGTCGCGTTTCTTTTTCTTTAGAATATTTTAAAAGTATTCCGAATTACACCTTGATCAATGATATGGATGACCCACTTAATGGATTGAGCGAATCGCCCGAGACAACTAATTTTAGGGTTAGTACAGGGAATCGTCAGGTGATCAATTTTGCCGTTGGATGTCAAACGCCAATTAGTGAAAAGTCTACCTTGATTTGGGGCTTTCGTACAGATTTTAATCAGCGTCGAAAACAACAAGAGAATGTGGCTTTACAAATCCTTTCAACCACGCCTTCAGTGGCTCATCTCTCTATTGGGAATGTTTTAGAAGTTTGGGATAGTAAATTTTCCTTAGGACTGGATTATGGTTTTGGATTTAATAACTCAAGCAGTCCTCGGGTGGATGTTGCAGCAACCAATATTGAAAACCTTTTTGATGATCCCAATATAGGGAAAGTGAGTAGCCGATTTCAATCTTTAATACTCATTATTGCCTATGATTTTTCTTATCGAAAGTAGAAAGGAATTCATCGTTGACGTCCATTTTTCACACAGGACCTGTTCCGAACCTATTTCGGAAGGACTTCTATCAGGTTTAAAGGTGATTTTTACTAAAAAAAACGTATCTTTGCAATCCTTTTTAAACATGAAATGATCATTCTTTACTTTAGAATGGCCTTTTCTATATTTTTTAATCATAAAATAACTTTTGTAAATGCGAAATTACGAAGTGACTTTCATCGTAGATCCGGTGCTGTCGGGCGATGAAATTAAAGCGACAGCTCAAAATTATGTTGAGGAATTGAAGTCCCATGGTGCTACAATTGTACATAATGATGAGATGGGATTACGTCAGTTGGCGTATCCAATTAACAAACGCACCTCTGGGGTGTATTACTGTGTTGAAGTTCAAGTTCCTAACGGAGAGTTCGTCAACAAAATCGAATTGGCTATGCGCCGAGACGATCGAATCATGCGTTTTCTTACTTATGGCCTTGACAAATATGGTGTAAAGTATAACGAAGACAAGCGTGCTGGTAAAATTGGTAAGCGAAAGCCTAAAGTAGAAGCTGATGCTGATGTACCAAAAGGAGTAACCAAAACATTGGGTAAACCTAAAAAGCAGGCACCTGCAAAGAAAGAAGCCGTTCAAACACAGGCTAAAGTGTCCGAAACCAAAGCTGCTGTAGCGGAAGTTGCAAGCGAGGAAGAGGAATAAAATTGAATAGATGCGATTATTTATTACCATCGCAATTATTCAACATTTTACATTTAAATTAAAAAATAAATAAAGATGGCTTCAAGAGATGATATAAAATTTTTAAGCAATCCTAAAATCGGTAACCAACGTAAAAAATACTGCCGATTCAGAAAATTCGGTATCAAATATATCGATTATAAAGATCCTGATTTTCTAACTCAATTCATCAACGCGCAAGGTAAAATCCTTCCACGTCGAATTTCTGGAAACTCACTAAAATACCAGCGTAAAGTCGCTTCCGCTATCAAGCGTGCTCGACACCTGGCTATGTTGCCTTACGTAACGGATTTATTAAAATAAGTGATTCAATCGCTTAGATTGCTAACAAATTAAAACAATATTATAATGGAAATTATACTATTAAAAGATATAGATAAAGTAGGAGACAAGCATACCATTGTTACCGTTAAGAATGGCTACGCACGTAACTACTTGATCCCACAAAAATTGGCTTTAATTGCCAACACTACTAATCGCAAAAGAC
>CALKJE010000063.1 GCA_937995675.1 uncultured Saprospiraceae bacterium | reverse complement strand
CGGATAGATACGTCTGGAAGTGATGATAGCTGGCTTGGAAAAATTGACGCAGATGGAACGCTGCTCTGGAACCACCGATTTGGTAGTCAAGCTAGGGACCTTTTAGTTGATATCGCGCTTGCACCCAATGGAGATGTTTTTGCAGTTGGGCATTATCTTCCTGCGGGCTTAATGGTAAGCTGGGAAATAAGTTTATACCGCTATGATCAGAATGGAAATGAAATTGGGGATGAGTTGATATATGGTGGTGATGGTTACGAAGAACCATTTTCGATCATTAATACGAGTGATGGTAATTTTGCAATTGGTGCGATGACCAGCTCACAAGGTAATGGTAGTGCTGACACCTATCTACTAAGAGTTAATCCAAACGGAGACATTATTGATGAAGATACTTATGGAGGTGCTGCGGGAGAATTTGCTGCTTTCGTTCAGGAAATGCCCGATGGTGGTTTTTCAATTCTATCCTCCACCGAAAGTTTTGGGTCTCCTCTTTTGGACCTTTATCTGATTCGGACAGAAACAAATGGGGACGAACGTTGGAGCAAAATATTTAATGGAGGAGACGATCGTTATGATGTGCCTTATCCTTTTACTATTGACGAAGATGGTTATTATTTTATTATTTCGAATCAGCAGGAAAAAGATCAAAATGGTGATTTCCTATCTTCTCAAACTTATATCCTCAAAGCAGATGCTTTAGGAAATACCACCACGAACGCACTAAGTGGAAAAGTAGCCATTGATAATAACAACAATTGTTTCCCAGAAAATGGGGAGCAAGGGTTAGAAGATTGGCTAGTCGTTGCCAAAGGAGTCAATCAGACTTTTTATAGCACGACGGATGCTAATGGAGATTATTTTATTGAATTAGAATTAGGAGATTATTCTGTGGAAGTAATCTCACCAGGAGATTATTGGGAAGCGTGTGATGAAGTTGCTTTTGTGGTGATTGATAGCCCCTATGATACGACCACCCAAAATTTCAACTTTAATGATTTGTCCATCATATGCGCGGATATGGAAGTTGATCTGTCTACACCGTTTCTAGATTATTGTGATGAAAATATCTATCATGTTATTTATAGAAATAATGGAACGGTAGCTTCTTCGGGGGCCATGGTGGATATTATTCTACCTGCTTCTTTTTCTTATGTGAGTAGTACCGCTACTTTTATTGGACAAGATGATTCTTTGTATACTTTCAATATTGCAGAAGTTCCGGTAAATGGAATAGGTAGTTTTCAGATTACCGTGGAGCATGATTGTACTGATGATATAGAAGGACTGACCCACGAACTACAAGCGCGGATTAGTCCAGATATGATCTGTTTGCCACAAGATCCGATCTGGGATGAATCTAGTATCGAATTGAGAGCAGAGATCGTTGGTGAGAATGTACAATTCATCGTATCCAACGTCGGAACAGGTAATATGGGGGAGGCAATTACTGGAGTGATCATCGAAGATTGGTTGATCCCACGTACGGAACCGATCCAGCTAAATAGCTTTGAATCCGATACGATTATTGTCACGCCGGAAGGACAAACGGTAAGACTAGAAGTACCACAAACACTTGGTCACCCTGGTCGTAGCAATCCTTCTATTACGGTCGAAGGAGTAGGCACCAACACAATGGGAGGCATTACTACTGGTTATGTCAATCATTACGCAGAAGACGATGCCAATCGCTTTAAGTCGATTGACGCACAGGTTAGTTATGACAATTTCTTGCCTAATGTATTACGTGCTTATCCACGAGGATATGGAGGTGATCGTGCCATCAAACCCAATAGCGATATAGAATATCATTTGCGTTTTCAGCATACCGGTAATGATACTTTACCTTGGTTGTATATTGAAGATCAGTTGCCAGAAGAATTGAATGTAGAAACTTTGCGTCCGGGAGCGTCTAGTCATCCTTATGATTACGAAGTAGTCGGTGATGGAGTAGTAAGATTTAATTTCTATGATATCAATCTAGTGGGAGATGAAATTGACGAGGCTGCTTCTTATGGTTTTATCAAATTTAGAGTGAGTCAACAACCGAATTTGCCCGATGGAACTTCGTTCTGTAATGAGATAACGGTACAAACACCCAACTCACGTGAAAAGACAAATTGTGTCTGGAATTCTATCAAATATGGAAATCTATATGGTGCTTTTGTGGCTTCTTATTGTGAAGGAGAAGAGGTATTTGGACAAGAAGTAACCGAAGATATTGTGCTACGAGATACCATCATGCGGGCAGGACAACAAGATAGTATCACAACGGCTAGAATTTATGTATTAGAAAATAGCATAAGAGATGAGCTGGTCGAACTAGCACCAGGAGAATTATACGACGGAGTTTTATATTTAGAAGATACCATTTTGACTAAATTCTATGTCGCCTTTAACGGTTGCGATAGTATCGTCAATACACAACTAGACATACTGACAGGAACAACATCCTTAGAACATACATTCCAATTTTCTCTCTATCCTAATCCCGGATATAAGCAGGTGACGATGTCTTATCGTCTACCTGCCCCTTCCGAGGTTCAGATTAAATTGTACCAAGCTACTGGAGTTCTTTATCAGGAAATTGAAAAGGGTAGACAAGCCACTGGAAGACATCAGCTGACTTTACCCGAAAATTTACCCACTGGAATCTATTGGGTAGAATTGCAGACCAGTGAAGGGAACGCTACAAAAAAATTAGTGATCCAATAAGCAAAGCAAAAACAACTAAAAATATAAAGCTAAATGAAGTTGTTTAATAATTCCAAAAGCAATTTAAGAGTTATAAAACGACTTCAAAAAAACTAAAAGAAACAAAAGCAAAAACACCGCTATCTGAGAACAGCCCAAAAAGTTGGGAACTGCATCGACCTTGTTTTAATGTAAAAGGAGTACTTGTTGAGGGGCCAAATTTTAACGTTTACAAAATTTACACACAAAAATTATTTCAAAATAAATGTAGTTAGTAGCCGTCTTTTTTAGATGGGTATATTTGATCAATCAGATAGTGGTGTTTAGCTTTTTTTGTTTTAACTAGAATCCTATCTTAAAATTAGAATCTTCATCTCTAGATTAGAGAAATATGCTATTTGCCTCTTGCTTCTGGCTTCACTCGATCGCGATTGAAGAAGGCAAGTAGCAAAAAGCGAGTAGCAAGCAGCAAAAATAACCATGCTATTTTAATGAAATGATGTTGCGGTCCTTCGTAAATTTATTTTAAAACCTACTTCACAAAAGCAAACCTATTTAGGTAACTTCACAATAAAAGACAATTTCCCACACTGCCGTTTCGCAACCGTATAATCTTTTTCGTAACGATACTTAGCTGCCGTTCTTTCTGCTCGTACCAATAACGACATATCCTTGATCGTTGATTTATATTCATCTGCTTCCGCAAAAACGACTTTTCCACTTTGATCTACGCAAAGATTGATTACCACTTTTCCGGTTTGTTTAATCAGTCCATCTAATTTCGCCCGATGAATTACTTTACGAGTCAATAAACCATTTCCATCAAAATCATCGCCACTGTCACCAGCGTCTCCTTGACCATCGGTATTGGAATCACCAGAATCGCTGCTACCACTGTCTCCTTCTCCTGCCGAATCACTACCCGGTCCTGAAGTTCCTGAATCCGTTACTTTTCCACCACCGTCTCCGCTGTTTTTATTTTTTGAAAAATAATCGCTGATCTTATCTTCTGATTCTTCGGCTACCTCTTCCATTACTTCTGTAATTTCTGGTGTAACTTGACTCACTTGCGCATCCGAAGAAATATCTCCAATCATCTCTGCTACTTCCATATTTATTTCGTTAGAAGGACTGGTGAGTACGGGCTTTTTAGTAGGAACTTTTAACGGTTCTATTTTGGCCATTGGTTTAGGGCGAGGGGTTGGTTTCTCGACGGGTTTTTCCACCGGTTGTTCGACTGGCTGTGCTGCTGGAGGAGGAGGCGTCTCGACGGGAGATTCCTTGATCGCACTAGACTGTCGAGTGGAAGAACGTTCGGACGAAGCCGTTCGTGTAAACTTTTTAGGTTTCTCAAATTGTATTTCTACCACCTTATCAAACTGCTGTCGAGCCTGAATTTTTCCAGTCATAAATGGTAGAATGAAAAAGAGTAGTAATAGCAATAAGATCAACGTAGACCAACGACGGGCTTTGCGTTCGGTTTCTTTTTGTTTCTTCTTAGCAATTTCGTCTGCGATCATTATAAAGTATCTTTTTGTTAGAGCTTGTTGTTAATCCAATTTTTCTAGATTCCCAAATATAAATATTTATTACAATATTTAGACCCGAATTTGGTGGATAAGTTTAGTTGCCGATCATACTATTGGACATTTCTTCCATTTGCGGCCTCTTAGTTCCGGCAGAATCGCCGGAAAGTGGCATCAAGCCCGCAAATGTCTAATAGTATGATCTAGTATAATTAAAACGAACAAGGTACCCTGTAAAATTATATATTTGAGTCGTATTTGTTAAAAGATCGTGTTTCTTTCTTATGTTAGATGAAATATTTATAATATGATTAGTATTGAAAATCAACAGTTTACTGCTAAAATAGACTTAAAAGGGGCGCAGCTAGCTAGTTTAGTTAAAAAATCCACGAATTACGAATATATCTGGCAAAGAGATCCCAAATATTGGACGGATTCAGCACCAAACCTATTTCCCATCGTAGGTCACCTAAAAGACAATAGCTATCAATACCAACAAAAAACCTATCAGATGGCCAAGCATGGAATCGTGCGACACGAGCCTTTTACGTTAACTAAAAACGGAGGCAATCATTGTCAACTATCCTATCAAGATACGCCAAAATCACGGATGGCCTATCCTTTTAAATTTACCTTGCTCATTGATTTTACCTTGACGGAAAATGGTTTGGACGTTGCTTATACCATCAAAAATCAAGATGAAAAAATAATGCCCGTTGGACTCGGATATCATCCTGCCTTTGCGATTGATACGGAAAATTTTGTCCACGATGATTATGAAATAGTTTTTAATAAAAACGAAGACTTAGATCTTTATGGATTGGTAGATAATTATTTCGGCCTTCGCCAAAAAGATTATTTTAAAGGAAATATCATTCCACTGAAACCTACACTTTTTGATCAAGATGCCTTGGTTTTTACCGATATAAAATCAACGGCGATTACCATCAAAAGAAAAACAGATGATTGGTTTTTAACCATGGAAACCGGCGGCGCTCCCCACCTCGGACTTTGGGCAAAATCTGCCGCTCCTTATGTTTGTATCGAACCTTGGTATACCTACCTCGATGGTCCTGATGCGACGGGAGATTTATTAGACAAGCCGGGAATGTATGCGCTGGAAGCTGGAGCGGATTTGGTGAGGGGATATCGGATTTTGGTTTGAGACGCTGCGCGTGTTGAAGCGCTGTGCTTGTTGAAATGTTGAAACGCTTCGCTTGTTGAACTCTGTTATCGTGTTAAATACGATAAATACTTTTTTTAATTTTTTATGAAAGAAACGCTTCAGCAAGCGAAGTAAAATGGAAAGGTGTAATGGCATTTATCACTAAAAAAGAAATAAATCCTTGAGGTATTTAATTTTGCTTCTAATTTTTAATTTGAGCTGTTTAGAAACGAATACAAGAGATTGGTCATTTTTAGAAATGATAGATGCTCAGTTAATAGTTTATAAAAAATGTCAAGTTGAATTGCAAAATCAATCTTCTTATACACCACCACAAGATTGTTATGCATTAGTTGGAAACTTAGACTTGCATAACTGGAAGATTGAGAAAATTTTAACAGAAAAAGAAATACAAAAAATAAAAAGAGAAATAACAAAGAATAAATTATCTCTAATCCCAGAAAGTGTAATAAAAAAGAACTTTGAATATATAAGTGGAGATGAATTGGAAAACAATCAGGTAAATATTTACGAAAAATATGGATTGTCAGAGTACGTTATATTGTCAAATCCAGTTTGGGTAAGTCCAAAAAAAGTTATTCTTTTTATCAATAGGTACAGTGAAAATGAATTTACTTCAGGTGGAGAAGTGTTTGTTTTCGAGAGAATAAATTTGAAATGGGAATTAATTTATACCCAAAATACTTGGATGAGTTGAAAGAAGGCAAACCAAGAAGAAAGGCTAGAATAATCATAGCTAGAAAAAGCTAATAACGTTGTACATAATATTAGATGTCCATTTAGTGAGAGGGTACCGGATTTTGGTTTCAACGATTCAACGCTTCAACAAACGAAGTGTTTCAACAAGCGCAGCGTTTCAACCTCCAAACCTACCTAAAATAAGAAGCCCCATTAATATCCAAAATCGCCCCAGTCATAAAAGCCGCTTCTTCACTTGCCAAAAACACAATACCATGTGCTACTTCTTCGGGTGTAGCCACGCGACCTAATGGACTTTGATTTTTAATACCTTCTCCTTCTGGTCCAGCTAAAATTTCTTTTGCCATATCGGTTTCTACAAATCCGGGTGCTACTATTCCTATAAAGATATGGTGTGGCGCTAAAGCTTTCGCAAGACTTTGACTCATTGCATTTAGTCCACCCTTACTAGCACCATAAGCAGGTTGTAAGGGCTCTCCGCGGAAGGCACCACGAGAAGAAACATTGACGATTCGACCACCACCTTGCTTGATCATATGTGGTACCACTTGATGACAAATATTCGCAGGCCCCATTAGGTTGACGGCGATCGTTCGTTGCCAAGCAGCTTGCCAATCTTGGTACTCCGTTTCAACAATCGGATGTGGTTCAAAAATCCCTGCATTATTGACCAAGATATCAATCTTTCCAAAAGCTTGAATTACTTCTTCAATGACCATTCGAATAGATTCCGGATGTTCCATACTGAGTTGGATACAAGCATGCTGATCGCCCGGTAGACTGTCGATGACCTTACGTGCCGCTGCTTCGTCCCGGTTATAAGTGATGATAATATCTGCCCCTCGTCGAGCAAAATCCCGCGCCGTCGCTTCGCCAATTCCTTTTGAAGCTCCTGTGATTAAAACGGTTTTGTTGGTGAAATTCATGATGGATAATTAATTAATTTTAGATGTTGAAACGCTTTGCTTGTTGAAATGTTGAATCGCTACGCTTGTTGAACTTTGTAATTGTATAAAAACGTAAATACGTTTTTTAATTTTTTACGAAAGAAGTGCTTCAATAAACGAAGTGCTTCAACGAGCGCAGCGATTCAACAATCACTGTATCTCCTCGCGGAAAAACCGCTCCAACGTCGCTTCTGCTGGAAGTCTTAGTGGAGAAAAAGCATTGGTGTTTTTGTACGTAAGGTTGGCAGGATATTTCCACCAAAACATGCCTGAAATAAAATCCGCTTCTTTTAGACTTTCAAGTACTACTCGATAAGCAACTTCTTGGTGCGCTGGATTTTCGGGCCTGCCGTCAGGCTCTGCGTGTGGAAGCGTCCAAGGATGGTTGATATTTCTAAAACCGATTTCGGTGAGTAGAAGGGGACGTTGGTTGGCTTGTTGTACTTTTTTTAATTTTTTTAGAATATCAGAGAAGGCAGATTTTAAATTTTGCTCAGAGATATTTTTTTTATTAGTAAAAGGATAATAACAACTAACGGCCATATAATCGAGATCTTCCCAAAAGGTGAGGGTTTCAAATTCTTTTCCCCAGTTAGAACCGTAGGTGATCGGTCCGCTGTAGATTGCTCTGATTTTTCGAATTAGTTTTCGCCATTCGTCGGGTTTTTGAAGTGCAGTTTCTGTCATCTCTACTCCGATACAAATAATGTCAAATTGATGGATTTCAGCGAGTAAAGCATAGTGAGAAATCCAGTTGGTATAATATCGAAAGAAGGCATCCCAATTTTCTGGCGAATCCATTTCTATTTCTCCTGGCCAGCTTTTGTGTAGCCAAATTTGAGGTTTTAATAAAGTATGGATGCCGAGTTGTTGTGCATCGTAATGTGTTCGGACAGAAGCTTCGTCGTTTTCTTGACCTGCTCGTTGCGCGATCGGAATAGGTGCTGCAATTTTAGGATCGCGCATAAAAGTATAAGGAATGATGGCGATGGCATTGGCACTAAGTGAAGCGATCCGTTGTAAAGATTGTTGCGCCATTCTTGAACCATAGCCATTATAGATTTGGTAACCTTCGTGGGCAAAGTTGAATCCTTTTAGATAAGGAAATTTTTGGGGTGGGGTGGCGTTAGCCTCAACCCTATTATTTTCGTTTTCCGCTATTTTTAAATTCCAGGTATTTTCCAAAAACTGTAGTGTGCCTTCGTTGGGTTTCCAGCTCGAATAGGTTTTTAAGATATCTTCTTTATTTGCTGTTTCTAATAAAAAATTAACAAAATAACCCGCCATCGCAGTTTTAATAATCGGCGAAATATCTTCTGATTCATAGTATTTAAAAAATGCGGATAAAGACTTGCTTCCTTCCGCTTGGAATATTTTTTGGGCTATTTTAATATATCCCAATCGTTGCCAATTTTCAGAAAAATAAACCGCCAATCCTCGTTCTAAAATTTCACTAGCTGGGGCACCCAATAAGGCGCGTAGATATAGTTGGTTTTCTTTTGCTGAAAAACCATATGGATATAATTCATTGAGGACTAAGTGTACTTGATTGGTAGAAAAGTCAACGGTAGATTGATTGGTGTTTTTTGTTAAACGACCTTTGTCTTCGGCACGGTGGTAAAGATGTATTTCTGTTTTGGGAATTATATTTTTAGCACTAGTAAAACGTTTTACCTTGTTTTGTTGCGCTCTCAATTTTGCTAATAATTGTTTTGGCGAAATTCCAAAATCTCGTTTAGGATAAGCAATGATTTTAAAATCTGATTCATCGATGAGAATCTCGGCAGTTTTAAAATCGTAATTGGTTAGACTATCCATGGGAGGATCTGCCCAAGTGAGTGGCGCGGGTGTTTGGTATTCATAAGGTTTGGATGGAGCAGAGATATCAGGTGTAGCACAGGTGGTGATAAAAAAAAGCGGCAATAAAAAAAGTAGGAAGGAGACAGGGGCATAATTCATTTTAGAATATATTTTCGGAGGAAAAAAACGAAAAATAAACAAAAACCCTAAAAGCGATTGTCCGCTTCTAGGGTTTTTATCGTTTATTTTTTTCTAGATCCTTATTCCTAAGAATAGATTAGTGTTGTTTCTTTTCAGCACGATTTGCTTTTTTAGCCTTTCTATTCGCTTTTTTTGCGGCTAATTGTTCAGCAGTTAGTAGAGACTCAAGAGTAGCTTTATGGTCTGCTTTTAGTCCAGCAAGTGCATCTTTTTTAGCAGCAGCATCGAGAGCAGCATCGTTAGCGATTGTCTGATTTTTTTGGAAAAAGCTTAGGTACGCTGCTTTTATGCTAACCTGCTGCTCCTCGTTTAGATTAACTTGACGGTTTAATCTTTCCGTAGATTTTACTGCACGTTCTTCAATCATTTCAGGAGACATTCCTGATAATTTTTGAGATTTTTTGCCTAACTTTCCTTTCCGTGGACCTTTCTTTTTACCTCCTCGGTTGGCTCTAGCTGTTTTCATTCTTTCCTTATGCTCTGCCTTTAAAGTTGCTCTTTTTTCAGCTTGAGCAGGCGTTAAAATTGCATCAATTTCTTTATCAAACTCATCTCGGGCAACTTTATAATCTCCTTTAGTTTGTAAAGCTCGATTATGTCTAGCCTCAATTTTGGCTTCATAAATTTCTTTGATTTTCACTTGCTGATCAGCAGTTAGATCAAGTTCTTTGGTCATTCGTTCTACAGCAGCATCGGCTTTAGAAGTGGTAACATTTTTTTGAGCAAATGTAGTGGTAGCTAAAAAAGCTACGAGTAAAAGACAAATTAGATTTTTCATATTTCTTAAAATTTTAAATTTAACCATTCAAGGAATAAAAACTAAATAACTTGATCCAATTGGGTGCATCTTCTAGGCCTATTCTTCGTTATTTTTATCAGCCAGCCAACAAGGATTCCTTCAAAAAATGCCTTGACTAAGCCTAGAATATTTTCCCACTTGGGCTAACTTATTTAGTTTTTATTCCTAAGTTTCTGTGTGATTATAATCTGATACATAGCGTACCGTATCTTAGACGTCAGAAAGATAGAAAGGTTAAATGGGAATTAAAATAAAAGCTAGATTTTTATTAACTAACTGCCAAAACCCGTCTTATTCAAACCAAAAATCAATCGGTACAATCCCTACGGTATGCTCTTCCAGCTCTTCTCCAGCGGCACTGTGGATCACAATTCGCCCAGTCACCTGGAAATTACGAGCATCGGCACCAATAATATGATCTGTTTGAGGGTCGACCGCAACGGTTAAGTAAGGAAAATCAATAAAAGGAGCAATACTGATCGAAGTCTGCGTAATTGGATGTGCAAAAACGGCTCCTCGCATCGTATAATAGAGTCGATCTCCTGAATTATTGATGGTCAGGTTTCCAGCACCTTGTTCTACCGTAAATTCTCTAGTAATTTGGTCATTAGACAGCTGAACGAGGCGACCATCTTTTGATTCCCCAAAGGTCTGTGTCCCTCTAGTCAATACCCATAGAGAGCGATTAACATCTATTTCTATGGATTGTGGTTGAAGACCCACTTCAATTTCTTTTAGAATTTCTTCAGATTCGATATCTATTTTAGTAATCACAGAGTCGAGTAGAAACCCACCAGAGTTGGCTACGAATACATTGCCATTTTGTATGACCATTTCTTCTGGTCCGGGACGTACTGGAATGTGTCGCAACACGGTATTACTAGCCAGATCCACTACGGCAATAGAACCTTGAAAACCATCTGAACCCCATTGACTTACCCAGGCAATACCTGGACTTACCGGAAGAAAGAATCGAGGTTTCTCTAATCCAAGGATGGGACCTAAATAGGTAAAATCATCCATTCTAACCACATCAATTCGATTGGCATTAGTAGAAATGATATAGCCCAAACCATTAAGGACATACATAGATCGGGTACGATTACCCAATTCTCGAGTAGGATTATTGGTACGATATACTTCTCGGATCGATCGCCCTTCTTCTCCTCTTTCAACAAAAGTGATAGAGCCAAATTGATCCGTATTTTGGGTTAGACCTTGATTGATCACATAGATTCCATCCGTAAATTCGAGTGGACCTTTTTCTTTATCATCCTCGTCATCATCAGGAGCAGGTGGAAGGCAGGCCGTCGCAAGTCCCAAGACCAGCAACGATAGCAGAAAGGTAAATTTATTTAGAAGTAGCATAGCATATATTTTTTTGTTCAAATCTCTTTTGTAAAGATATGAATTTTTCTATTGTGAAAATTTAGCGTACGCTGTTAAGAGCTTGTCCAAATTTTTATGATTGTAGCCAATTAATGGAAGTTTAGATAAGCTCTAAATCCCTTCTAACGTACACCAAACTTAGGAGTCGCTAAAATAGGGCCAGATTCTATCATAAATAGATCAAATGAAGTAGGTGGTGATGAAATGCTAGGATTTAACCTAAAAGCTTGTCTAAACTTCCATGGATTCACTGAAATAAGGAAACTTAGACAAGCTTTAAGTCAGGGTTTATTAAACCGGTACTCGAATATTTTCCACCATTTTTTGGATATCTTCTGGAGGAGGAGGAGTTAGTCTCGAAACGACAAGCGAAACTAAGAAGTTAATCATCATGGCGATGGTCCCAAAACCTTCCGGTGAGGTTCCCCACCACCATTCGCTAGCGGGACGAGGATCGAGTACACCGATTAGTCCAGTTTTGTAAACGATCATATAATATAACATGAGCGAGATACCGACGACCATACCTGCGATGGCACCTTGCTTGTTCATTCGTTTATCAAAAATACCCAAAACGATAGCAGGGAAAAAAGAGGCCGCCGCCAATCCAAAAGCAAGTGCCACAACGGCTGCCACAAATCCAGGCGGATAGATTCCGAATAATCCTGCGATCAGTACCGCTACCAGAATACTGATTCGAGCAGCGAGTAATTCTCCTTTATCGGAGATGTCTGGTTTGAGTTGTTTTTTGATTAGGTCATGAGAAACAGAAGTAGAGATGACCAATAACAACCCTGCGGCAGTGGAAAGGGCAGCGGCTAATCCACCTGCTGCAACTAGTGCAATTACCCAGTTGGGAAGTTGTGCAATTTCAGGATTGGCCAGCACCATGATATCTCGATCGATATATAACTCATTCTTACTATTAGGATTTGGGTTGTTGACAAGTCGTTCTCCTGATGGTCCTCGTTGTTTAGAAAAGATAGGTTTTTTACCTGCTAGAGCGGCACCGTTGATGTATTGTATGATTCCATCTCTATTTTTATCAGACCAAGCTATGAGTCCATTATCTTCCCAGTTGGTAAACCAAGTAGGAATCGTTTTGTATTCTTTTTCACTGACTGTTTCGATTAAATTGGTCCGTGCAAAAACGGCAATAGCAGGAGCGGTGGTATAAAGAATGGCAATAAATAAAAGCGCGAGTCCAGCGGATTTTCGAGCATCTTTTACTTTAGGTACGGTAAAAAATCGAACAATCACGTGCGGTAATCCGGCCGTTCCAACCATCAGTGCACAGGTGATGGCAAAAACATCCCAAGTGGATTTTGAGCCACTGGTATATTCATTAAAACCAAGTTGGGTTTGTAAGGTGTCGAGCTTGTCGAGCAGGAAGGTTCCATCAGAGACGGTTCCACCCATTCCAATTTGCGGAATAATATTTCCAGTCATCTGCAAGGAGATAAAAAAGGCTGGAACCATAAAGGCAAAAATCAAAACACAATATTGCGCTACTTGGGTATAGGTGATTCCTTTCATTCCACCGATAAAGGCGAAAAAAAGTACGACAGACATTCCAATCAAAACGCCATAACTTATTTCTACTTGTAAGAATTGAGAAAAAACAATCCCGACGCCACGCATTTGTCCGGCCACATAAGTAAAGGAAACGACCAAGGCACAGAAGACCGCAACAGTTCGAGCGGTATTAGAATAATATCGATCACCAATAAAATCTGGCACCGTAAATTTTCCAAACTTTCTAAGATAGGGAGCCAGCAGTAACGCTAGCAAAACATAACCACCCGTCCAGCCCATTAAAAAAACAGAACCATCGTATCCCATAAAAGAGATCAATCCTGCCATCGAAATAAAAGAGGCGGCACTCATCCAATCGGCAGCGGTGGCCATTCCATTGGCTAACGGAGATACGCCACCATCAGCGACGTAAAATTCTTTGGTTGATCCGGCACGTGCCCAAATCGCAATACCAAAATAGATCGTAAACGTAATGCCGACCATGATCCAGGTCCAGGTAGAAACACTCATAGTAGTTGGTTGGTTTATTATTCGTCGTCGTATCCAAATTGGGCATCTAAACGGTTCATAAGTTTTACATAGACAAAAATTAGAATCACAAAAACATAGATAGATCCTTGTTGTGCAAACCAAAACCCTAGCTTAAATCCGCCCATTCTAAAACCATCTAACGTATCCTTAAAAAGGATTCCAGCTCCAAAGGAAACCAAGAACCAAATAGTCAGCAAAATCGCTAGATATTGTAAATTTTTACGCCAGTATTTTTTTGCATTTTCGTCAGACATAGTAGTTGCTTTTTAGATAGGGACTAAAAGTAAAAAATAATTGTTACGAACTGAAACATCTTGGGATAGAAAAGGTGATAGGGTGTAAAAAAATGCGGTAGAAGAGCGCGAAAGAAGGCCTATGTTTCTATGTGTTAAAAAAAATAAACATATGGGCACATGGGCCACATAGAAATATCGCACTGGTTTTAAGCTTGAGGGGTTAGTTGATTTGGAAAAAAATTAATGATGAGAAGATCATTCTATTAAGTATTAAACCAAATTCCACAAAACGAAAAGAATCAGTAGCGATACGATAGCCAAAATACCAGTCATCGTGGTCCAACTTTTTAGCGTATCCATTTCGTTGATACCGAGGTAGCGACTGACCAGCCAAAATCCACTATCGTTGAGATGTGAAAATCCACTGGCGCCTGCTGCGATACTCAGTACAATAAGCGCCAACTGTCTGGGAGGAAGGGATAGTGCACCAAGGATAGGTTGCATGATTCCGGCAGCGGTGATCATAGCGACGGTAGCTGATCCTTGTAATAATCGTAGAATTAACGCAACAGCAAAAGCGGCTAGTAACGGCATAATATCGAAGGCAATAAACTGTTCTGCCAACATTTTTCCAGCACCGGTTTCGACGAGCATTTGTTTAAAAACACCACCTGCACCTGTGATTAAAATAATAATTCCTGCAGGTTGAAGGGCTTTCATGCTGACTTCTTGTAATTGCTCTCGTGTTGCTCCATATCTCGTTCCTAATAAATAGGTCGCCATTAAAGTACTGATGATCAACGCAATGATTGGATGTCCGACAAATCGAAGGATGGCCAGCCAGGTAGTCTCTAGGTCACCGTACATGGCTTTGGTGACGGTGTTCATAACAATTAATAACAATGGAAATAAAATTAGAGATAGGACCAATCCCACTGGTGGGCGCTGCGTAGCAGTCTCCGGGAGAGCTGATGGTACAAAACTTTCAGGTACGGTTACGTGAATTTTTTTACTAATAAAACTACCAAAGACAATTCCAGCAATTAAGGTGGTTGGTAACCCTACTATAAAACCAAAGAGAATAATCCAACCCAAATCCGCACCGATTATATCCGCTACTGCAATTGGTCCTGGCGTAGGAGGAATGAAAGCATGCGTCACCGCCAAACTTGCCAATAATGGAATGGCATAATATAAAAGTGATTTACCTGTCTGTTTTTGTAAAGCATATAAGACAGGAATTAAAATAATAAAAGCGACATCAAAAAAGACGGGAATTGCAATTAAAAAACCAGACAATGAGAGTGCTATTTGAGATTTTTCGGTGCCAAATTTATCTAATAAAAAGCGAGAGAGCGTTTGCGTTGCACCCGTATGTTCGAGGATGCCACCAAAGATAGATCCTAATCCAATGATGATGGCCACGTATCCGAGCGTTCCGCCCATTCCGGTGATGATGGTATCGATGATTCCTTGGACGGGCATGCCTGCGAGCAGTCCAACGGAAATACTACTAATGAGTAAGGAGATAAAAGCATTGAGTCGAAGGACTAAAATTAAAACCAACAAAATACCGATACCAAACGCAAAAGCAAAGAGTAAAGCAGATTCCATATTGGGTAGTTAGTTGGCCGTATACTGCGAGTAACAGAGAATGATTAAAAAGGAGGCGACACAAAGGATGAGGCCAACCATAAAAATATTATAAGAAATTTTGATCATTTTATATTTGGTAGAAAGTACCTGGCCAAGTTCATAAATATCGACGGCCATATTATCGTATAATAACTTTTCATTGTTTTTTAAAAAACCTAAATTTTCGACAAATTTTTCTTGTTCCATATGGATGAAGTTTCCAAAAAAGAGTACACTTTTAGTTCTTTGTACAATGTCTTTTTTTTCAACATCGGAGGAAGTAACTTTTGGATTGGCCGAAAGGATGGCAAAAACAGCGGAACCTAAAACGGTTACCAATAAAATTAAAATAGGTAAGAAAAAACGAAAATGATCGAACGAAACTTTTCCGTTGAGAGTTATGGTCGTTCCAATTAAAGTAATGATAGCGGAAAGAACAATAGTATTAATACTAATCATCATGTTGGCTTTACCATCCGCAATAGAACTAAGATTGATATGGGTGCGATAAGTGGAGCGGTAGAGTGTATCGATGCCCCGGCCAAACTCTTTTCCGGTTTTGATACGAATATCATCCCTTCTTGCTGTCTTCAGGTTTTTTTGTTGCTTGGTCAGATGGTCTGCCACCTTGTCCTGATATTTTTCATTGGCATAAGCCGTATAAAATTGACCTTCGCTTAGTTTTTTATAAATGATATTATGCCATTTTCTGTCCCCGATTTTTTTATCCTGTGTGTTTTCCAATTCTAATTTCAGATAACTAATCGTGCTAAAGAATTTAGATTTGCCGAGGTAAGCGAGTCCTGCGTCTTGGGTGATTTCTTCCAAGGTATCGGTTGGTTTATTGGCAGAAGTACTATTGAGAATTATTTTTTTGACCCGATCAATATCGTTGGTTTCCCAGTTTTGGCTTTGAAGATATTCTGCGGCCAGGTGGGTGCTTTCAATTTCGTAATTTTCGTATTGTTTTATCATTCCTGAATAACGAAACCAGTTAGCAGCCAGCAAGATCTCTTTTTCGGAAGCAGTTAATTCGAGTGCTTTGGCCATTTTTTTTGCCTGTTTGACTACCGATTTTAGGTAAGAAAAATTATGAAATTTATAAGCATCAGGCATACGGTCCCGGTATATCTTTTTCAGATAACCTGAAATATCGCCAATATCTATCTGTGTTTTTTTCTCTGCCATTATTATTACCTTGAGGTATCTGTTTTGCTATAAAGTAAGTTAATATCAAATATTCTATCTGTAAGGACAACTTCAACCCTCAAATAAGTATTTTTATCCTTAATTTCCAAAGATGTTGAAGAATTAAATGTTTATCTTGCCTTTTTAAATGGATAAAGAAATATTATTAGACCTCGTTTCCAAACGAATGCCTTTCGGAAAATACAAGGATCGCCTGATCTGTGATCTTCCTGTTTCTTACTTAGAGTGGTTCAATCGCAAAGGATTTCCCAAAGGAAAAATGGGAATGTGGCTGCAAACCATGCATGTGATCAAAACCAATGGATTGGAAGATTTGCTCAAACCACTGAGAGACAAATGATTATTTGATGTGCGGATTATTTGATGTGCGGATTTCTTAATTAGTAGATGTGCGAATTAATTTCTTTAGGAGAAAATATGGTTGTTTTTTTTAAGGTTCAAATTATTGAGACATCTTAATCCGTAAATCTTTGGAAGTCGGCAAAAAATTACGGGAATTTACCCCGGCCCTGAAGGGAGTTCCCGTAATTTTTTACCTTGTTGATCTGCGACTAAGTTAGAAATCTACTAATCTCCCCATCCATTAATCAATAAGATTCGGGTAATCTGTAATAATCCCATCTACGCCGATTTCAATTAATTTTTTCATGATAACAGGATCGTTAATCGTCCAAGGTATTACTTTCATTCCTTTTTTGTGCATGGCGTTAACGGCGCCAACGTTGAGGAGTTTAAAATAAGGACTGTAGACGTTAGGTGTGAAGGTTAATTTTTGGAGATTGGCTTCGAGTCCTTCTATATTTTCAACTAAAAAAGAGGTTGCGATATTCGGTGCCTGACGATGGATTTCGTTGAGGATAGCAGGATCAAAAGACTGTAAGATGATTTGATCTTCAATTTCTAATAAGCTAATTTCTTGAAGTGCTAGCTCTACGAATTTTTTAGGTTGAGGCGTAAATTTACCATACCATTCTGGCTTACTTTTAAGTTCCACATTATAGTAGGGTGGTGTACGTTTCGTTTTTCGACAATGCAATTCTACGTTGCTGATTGCATCCATAAAACTCGGCTTGTATACTTTCATTTTATTTTGTTCTGAGAAGCGAGGATTCCCGCGGCTTCCACAGTCAAAAGCTTTGATGTCTTTATAATCCAAGTCTATAATCTTGAGAGATTCTTCCTCCGCTTCTGTAATTTCTCGACCATCGGCATGTTGACAGATGACGTGTGAAAACCAAGGTTCGTGAGAGAGAATTAATTGACTGTCTTTAGAAACAACAACATCTAACTCTAATGTTTTAATTGGGAAGTCCAAGGCCTTTACCAGTCCCATCATACTATTTTCGGGATAAAGTCCGCGTGCACCTCGATGACCTTGGAAGTCGATTTGTTTTTTGGAAACAGGAGCGGTAGGTTCACTACAAGCGAAAAAAAGAAGGAGACTAAAAAATAGGAGTTGTTTCATGTGTGTAAAACTGTTTTTGAAATTTTGTTAGTACTTTGTTTTTTAGAGGAGAAAATTTAATTTGCTATTTGCTATTTGCTATTTGCTATTTGCTATTTGCTATTTGCTATTTGCTATTTGCTATTTGCTATTTGCTATTTGCTATTTGCTATTTGCTATTT
>CALKJE010000062.1 GCA_937995675.1 uncultured Saprospiraceae bacterium | reverse complement strand
GCTATTTCTGAGAATGTAACTACTGAGTTATTTCCAGATAGTACTTATCGACATGCCTTTGCTTCAACGGTAGATATGTCTGAAATAGGAAGCTATAACTTTACATTATTTACTGCCTTAGCAGAAGATAATGCGATTCTTAATGACACGATTAGAGCAGTTGTAAATAACTTGCCTCGTTATGATGCTGGAATTACTGCATTTGTAGACTTGCCAGCCTTTAGTTGTGAAGCTCCAATTGAGTTTCAAGCTACGTTAACGAACTTTGGTACAGTTGCACTTACGAGTGCAGATATCATGGTAAGCTTGAATGGTTCGGTAGTTAATACTATTTCATGGACGGGTAATTTAGAATTTAGTGAAAGTGAGAATATTGATTTAACGCTTAATGGATTTATTGATGGTGATAATGAAATTCTTGTTTCGACTGCCAATCCAAGTGGAGAGGTTGATCAAGAAATGAGTAATGATGGCCGTACAAGTAATTTCCGATTTATTGAAAATGGAGAATTGGTTACCTTAAATATTAACTTAGATAACTTTCCAGAGGAAACAACTTGGACGCTGTTTGATGACAATGATGTTGCCTTATTTGCAGGAGGTCCATATGATAATGGTGGTCAACTAGTCTCTGAAACTTGGTGCCTTGATCCAGAAGCTTGTTATACTTTTAATATTCAAGACTCTTATGGAGATGGAATTTGCTGTGGACAGACAGGTAATGGAAATTATGAGATTGTAAACGCTGAAGGTGCCATTCTAGCAAACAGCGATGGTACTTTTGGATCAGAGGAAGAATTGGCATTTTGTGCTACTTTTATCTGTACGCTTACTAGCGAATTTTTGATTTCAAATGAAACAGGCAATGGTGGTAATGGTGCTATGTTAATTTCACCAGCCAATGGTACTAGTCCTTACGAGATTAGTATTGATGGTGGTGTTACTTTCACAAGTACTACTTTATACCAAGGATTGACTGCGGGAGTATACAATGTCGTGATTAGAGATTCAAATGGTTGTATAGTGGAAGAAACCATCACTATTTTAGATTGTGTGATTGAAATTTTAGCAGAAGTTGAAAACGTAAGTCTCGGTGGAGCAGGTGATGGTAGCGTTACCATTACAACCAACGGAGGAACACCTCCTTTTAGTTATTCAATTGATGGTGGTAACACTTTCCAAGAAGAGCCGTTCTTTGATAACCTAGCAGTAGGAAACTATTCTGTTACAGTGCGAGATGCCAATGAGTGTCAATCTAATGCTAGTTTTGTGGTTGATATGGCGGTTAGTACTTCTAACACTATTGCAGGACAAATCATCGAGATTATGCCTAATCCAACTGACGGAATATTTAGAGTTAATCTAACTGGACTAGATCGAACAAGTGTATTCTTACCTTACCAGATTCTAACTACAGAAGGTAAAATGTTATACCAATCTTCTATTACTCGTTATGACAATACTTATACTGGATTAATATCTTTAGATGCCTATCCAAGTGGCGTATACTATGTACGATTAATGGATAAAGGTGTTAATCGTTTGCTCCAAGTAGTAAAACGATAATTGCATTATTATAATGTGAATCAGAAGTTGAACTTCTCATTAAAAATAAAAAAGGGCTTTGGAAGATGCTTCTTGCCGCTTGCTTCTTGCTATTTGCTTCCCTCGATCGCGATTGAAGAGAGCAAGAAGCGAGAAGCGAGAAGCAAGAAGCAAAAATATCCCAAATTCAATTAGAAGATGATGTTTCTTTAATTCATGTATTTATTTCCAAACCCTGATTCGCATAAAAAATAAAATTCTTATCATTATACCTCGTTGTCTTTGACAGCGGGGTATTTTCATTTTTAAACAGCTTCTTCATATATTTATTTCCAACTCCTGATTTGCATTAAAAATATAAAAACATGAAAGACCATCAATATTTTCTCTCTGAAGCAGTGGCAGAGGCTCGTAAAGGTCAATCCGAAGGCGGTATTCCAATTGGAAGTATTCTGGTTCATAATGGCGTTATCATTGGTCGAGGACATAATCGACGAGTTCAGTCGGGAAGTGTAGTGCTGCACGGAGAAATGGATGCTTTAGAAAATGCGGGTCGACAATCTGCTAAGGTCTATCAAGAATGTACGATCTACACCACACTTTCTCCTTGCTCGATGTGTAGTGGAGCGATTCTTTTATATGGCATTCCTAGAGTGGTGATTGGAGAAAATAAGACATTCATGGGGGAAGAAAATTGGTTAACTCAACATGGAGTAGAGCTGATTCGAATGGATAATCCAGACTGTGTAGAGATGATGAAACAGTTTATAGAAGCGAATCCTGATCTTTGGAATGAAGATATTGGTGAGTAATGTCAGTTTTTAGCCATTATTAACCTTTTATTATGAAAAAAAATATTTGCTTTTATTTGGTTTTTTTAGCCGATTATAGAAGATGATTTTTACGAAGTATTTAAAATGTTATTTTGTTTTTAGCCTTAATTAAGAATTAAATTCTATTTAAGTATTTAATTTAATGTATTTTTGGAATAAAATTTTACAACTATAGCTTGTGTGCAACTGTTATTCAGATTAAGTTTGCACCTCGAAAAACCCCATTTGATATGGACCTGAATTTGATACCACAAATAAAGTTTACTGACAAAGGTCAGTTTTATCTCATTGCAGGTCCTTGTGCTATTGAAGGGCGAGATATGGCTTTTCGAATTGCAGCGGAATTAAAGGAAATAACCACTCGATTGGAACTTCCTTTTATTTTCAAGGGTTCTTATCGTAAAGCAAATCGATCTCGATTAGATTCTTTTACTGGAATCGGAGATCAAAAAGCTTTGGAGATTTTATCTGCGGTGAGACAGGAATTAGAAATTCCGGTTACCACAGATATTCATACAGATGAAGAAGCTGCTTTGGCTGCCGAACATGTTGACATCTTACAAATACCTGCGTTTTTATGCCGCCAAACCAATCTTTTGGTCGCAGCAGCAAAAACAGGGAAAGTAGTCAATATTAAAAAAGGCCAATTTTTAAGCCCAGAAGCAATGGCTTTTGCGCGTCAAAAAGTAGTAGACTCTGGAAATAGTCAGGTAATGTTGACCGAAAGAGGCACCATGATGGGATATCAAGATCTAGTCGTAGACTACCGTGGAATTCCAACCATGCAGCGTTTTGGTTGTAAAGTGACTCTTGATTGTACACACTCGTTGCAACAGCCAAACCAAAGTAGTGGCGTAACAGGTGGAAAACCTGCCTTGATTGAAACAATCGCTAAAGCAGGGATCGCAGTAGGAGTGGATGGACTCTTTTTAGAAACACATCCCGATCCAGCTTCTGCAAAATCGGACGGCGCTAATATGCTGCCACTAGAAAAAATGGAGGGACTACTGGTAAAATTAATAAATATTAGAAACGCGATTAATTAAAACATACTATTGAAGATTTGCGGGTTTGGAGCTACTCTCCGGCGATACTGCCGGAGCTGGGAGGCGGAAAATGGAAAAAATATTCAATAGTATGATAAAATAGTATTATATAAAGCTTGAATGCTGCTTGACTTTTTCCTTAAAAAAACTTATATTTAAAATATATAAGAGAGGAAGATAGACCCAACCAGAATACATTCACCCAAAATTAGGTCTTATGAAAAAGTTACAACTTACTCTAATCTGTTTTTTCTTAACCACTGTTTTGGTTATTGCCCAAACTAACGTTGAAAAAACACTCGTCAAATCCTTTAATCTAAAGGGAAATACACAAGTAACCCTTAACTTAGAAGGTGATATTGAAGTAAAAGAACGCGCTGGAGAAATTATGCGTGTGCAAATGCTGATCGGTGTTGCTGGATCAGACGCTATGCTTAAATCCTTAATTACGGCAGGACGCTATAATTTAGAATTAAAAGAGAGCGAAAACGGCTTGACGGTTTCTTCTCCTGCACTAGCACGAAAAATCACCGTTCGTGGAAAATCACTCACAGAAAACGTCTCTTACATAGTTTATGTGCCAGAAGATGTAACCGTGAGCTACGGTGGTGAAGCTGCTTCTGATCTTGCAAAACCTGCCGAGGCAGCAGCATTTTAAGAAAGATTTAACTAGATAATGGAAAAGGGATACCACTTTTAGCGGTATCCCTTTTGATATTTATAAATAATAGCAATAAATTGCAGGTAGTGACAGTTAAACTCGTATGGTTTTTGCACCTATTTGGGTAAGTCGTAATAAAACAACTTCCCAATATTAAGAACAACACATGAAATTTATAAAACTTTTTTTGGTTTTGGTGACACTTTCTTGGGGAACAACCCTTGCTGCTCAGCTCAAAGAGACCGTCCATCAGACCTTTGAAATTGATGAAGTTCAATCCATCAACCTCGATTTAGCCGGTGATTATGAAATTGTCAAATGGGCTGGTAATACCTTGATGTCTAAAACCTATATCGAACTTTCTGATGCTAAGCCTAGTATTCTGAACTATTACCTCAAAGAAGGTCGCTACGAATTAGAAGGCAATGCTTCCGGTGAAAGCTTTTCATTGGTCGCCAAAGATAAAGTACGAAAAGCCATTCAATATAAAGATTTGACTTGCTACGAATATACCAATGTAGTGATTTATGTTCCAGATGATTTTATAGAAGCAAGTAAAACCTCTTTAGTCCGTCAGACGGAAGATCAAGGGAATGCCTCTATCGATTAGTATCAAGCGACTAAAGTATAGGGTATTTTATAAGTTGTTATTACAACTGACCCGGAGTTCACGACATTTCTTCTTCATTATGAAATTTTATGCGTTATGCCGTATCCAGTCTCGTGTCGCAGATTTTTATAGTTTTAAAAAACAATGTTCCGCTTTTAGCAGTTTTGCCTTTTGCTTTTGAGATTGCTTTTGCTTTTGAAAAATAGCCACCAATTAAGGTGTTATTCCTCTAATTTATCGTTAAACCCTAATACTAATGCGAATCAGGGGTTGAAAATAAATATTTGAATTAAAAAAACATCATCTTCCAATTGAATTGAGTGTTTTGCTGCTGTATTGGCTTCTTGCCCTCTTTTATCGCGATAGAAGGGAGCAAGAAGCCAGTAGCAAGGGTGTTCAATCTATTAAAAGAATGAAAAATTTCTTCTTGCTTTTTTTGAGCCATTAAAATCGAGTTCATGTAAAAACTTCTGCTCAATAGCATTTTGTTAATAACTGGAATTGTTCCCGCTAAATGAAGTTTCCGACCTTGAGCTTTTTTCCATTCGGTGCATTAATAAAATGTCTTAAGAAGAATACTGTGTGAGCTAAACAACTGCCATGTAAAATATAAATGATTGAT
>CALKJE010000061.1 GCA_937995675.1 uncultured Saprospiraceae bacterium | reverse complement strand
GATTAATTGTTAATTGATTTTGAAGTTTTGAAATTAATTGATAAGATTAGAATTTCGTGGATTAGGGGTTTTGGGGTTTTGGGGAAAGAACTACCAGGAGCAATGGTTACAGTTTGAGTACCGGTACAACCGGTTCCATTTGAGATGGTTACCTCATAATCACCTGCAGCTAAATCGTTTCGAGTATCTGCCATTGTAGCATCAGGCCAAGTAAAAGTAAAAGTTCCGGCTCCGACACCTGTTAAGGTTACGCCACCGTTGTTTGCGCCAGCACAAGATTCACCAGTAAGGTTTGATTCTGTTGCGGTAACACTACCGCCGGCAGCGACCACATTACCAATCCATAAAAATTCACATCCATTATCATCTGTTATGAGTAGTTCATAAATACCAGCAGCAACATCTGTTGGATTTTGTACGCTAGACGTATAACCATTGGGTCCAGACCATGCATAGGTATAAGTGCCAGTGCCAGAAGTACCACCTTGTGCAAATACAATCATTTCTCCATCCGCAGCAGAGCCACAAGAAGGAGCTACATCTACATTCACATTTGCGAAAAGATATTGTGGTTCATCAATAAATACAAATTCTTCCAACTCACATCCCGTACTTAGATCTGTGATGGTAACTCCCGTGGTACCTACTGGTAATTGATTATTGGTAGGACCCGTTACGCTACTATTTTCCCATACATAACTAAATGGGCCTCCGCCGTTATTTGCCATAAAAATGGTTGCAGTACCATTTTCAAAATAATTATCTTGACTTGAATTACAAGTAGTGGGTAATTCGATAAGGTTGGCAATGGAGATTAAATTTTCTTCTACCGTTAAGGTCACTAAAGTATCACAAACTGGTCCGGGAACCAAGATTTGGTGAACCCCTGCGGAATAGGTAACCCCATCACCGTAAAAGGTATAACCTGGATCTTCTGGAGCACAATAATCACGAGTAAGTGAGTACATTGGAGGATCAACAGGCACAGGGAGTGCAGGACTTGTATTGGTTACGTTGCTAGAATTATTCTGCACCGTAACGGTTACATCACCACCCAATGGTCCCCATTCAACCGTGACCTCATTACATTCTTGAGAAATAATCGTTGTACCAGGAGGAAAGTTCCAGATATAAACGTCTGCATCATTTACAGGCGGAACAGAGAAAGTTAATTCTGCACCAGGACAAGTAGGAATTTGATCATTTGTCTCTGGCTGAGAAGGATTTCCTAGGTTTGGTGGTGGAGGTGCCGCTACACTACCAGTAGTAAGCTCCATGAATAATTCACAAGTAGAACCACTACATCCATCTATCATAATGAAATAATCTTCTCCAGGAACAACTACACCACCCAGGGTAATAACTTGTCCTGGTCCGGCACAATCGCACTGAATCGTACCTACCGGAGGCAGGTTGGGGTCACACCCGCCGTTAATATCAGAAGGGTAAAGTCCGGCCTGAAGTCCTTGGTTTCCCCCTACGGTTGTACAGTTAGTCCCTGTAATTTCAATAAAAATGAAAGGAGTTGTCGGAATGATCCGATACCAGGTGGTATTGTGAAAAAATCCTTGTCCTCCACAACCTGGGATTTCTCCATTACCATTAATATCGGAAAGCATTGTGGTATTGAAAGGAAAGTCAATGACGTCAGAGTCGGCACAAGTTGGTGAGCCAGGAGCACACTGAGCTAAAGCGACAGATTGGTTGAAAAGGAATAGGACTAGGAAAAGGGTGATTGTTCTAAACAGAGAGCCTAGAGACAATGGTGTCTTGTTGATGTTTTGCATATTGTAAGATTCCTAAAAGTTCTGAAAAACGAGTAGGAAAAAATAGCATACAAAACCACGTATCTAGATACAAAAATTGTAACTTAATAGACAGGGAGTGAACTAATTTGAGCAAATTAGTAACGTAAAGTATTGGATTGATATTATTATCTCCTCTCGTGTTTGTGACCGCAAAATAGCATTTATTTTGAAATAATGCACATTCTACCACTGATTATTAGGAAAAATACCCTTTTTATAATAGAAAATTGACATAATTAGTCCCATCGGCATCAGGTTTTTAAATAATCAATAGGATGAAAGTTTTTCAAGTGCAATTGCAACTACAAGTGCAAAATCAAACACTTTTATCGTATTTTTTATCCACATAAGAACATTAGTGTCTGTTGCATTAGTCCCATCGAGACATACTTATCATAGATCTTGGATAGTCCGCCCCAATTTTCACGTGGGAAGTAATTTGCTCTTCCGAGGAGAGTTGATCAGGTCGATGTATTTTTTGATTCGGGACAGCTTCTAATTCTGGGAGCCAAGCTTTTACATATTCTCCTTTAGGATCATATCTGCGAGCTTGAGAAAGTATATTAAAATATCGGTTTTCACGTGGATCATTCCCCACGCCAGCTACATAATTCCAGTTGCACCAATTACTGGTTACATCATAATCTATTAAAATGGACTCAAAATAGGAAGCACCCAATTGCCAGTTTACGTGTAAATCTTTAACTAAGAAACTTGCTACGTTTTGTCTACCACGATTGGACATAAATCCGCTCTTGGCCAGTTCTCTCATATTTGCATCAATAAAAGGAACTCCGGTGCGCCCTTCAATCCATAATTGGAGTAAATTTTTGTTGTCTTGCCAAGCTGGGTCAATTTCTCCTTTAATTCCTCCTTGTAAGAAAATTTGATTTTCATGTTTTTTTCCCATCAAACGAAAGAAATCTCTCCAAAGCAATTCGAAGAACAACCAATAAGTAGAGTCATTGCTTCCTTTTTCGGCCTCATATTTTTTTAGTTCGTGATAGATGGTTTTAGGCGAGATACAACCTTGGGCTAGCCATGGAGATAATTTGGAGGAATAATCTTGTCCAAGTAATTGATTTCTTGTTTCCTTGTATTTTTTAATCAAATTAGTATCCCATAAATAGTATCGTAATCTATTCAAGGCATTGGTTTCTCCACCTTTCGGTGAAAAAGCTTGCGAAGGTGCTTCAAATTCTTCTAAACCAAAGTCAGCAAGTGCGGGAATATCACCTTTTGGAATATCGACAGATACTGGATTAAAGTTACCAGGCTTAGTCAAAGGTTCTCGCACTGGAACGAATCGCTCTACTTCTTTTCTAAAATTGCTAAATACTTCTGGACAGTGCGTGATAGGAAAAGGCAAATCTTGCGTATAATAAAGCATCTTGCCACGACTATAAATGATTTCTTGGCCAACAGACCAAAGATTTCGTTCTAGCGCATCTTGCACTTCTACTTCCTCTCGAGTTCGCTCTCTATTACAAAAAACCCAACTAGATTTTAATTGACGAGCCAAGGAAAAGATCTCTTCTTCTGGTTTTCCAATTTTAACAATCAGATCACTTCCCAAGGCTCGAAGGTTGGTTTGTAAATCCTGAACCGCTTCAATAATAAATTTTGTTCGATACTTCCCTATTTTAGGAAATCCAAAACGAGTTTTCCCTTTAAAAAGACGTTCATCAAAAATATAAACAGGATATACTTCCTCTCCACTAATGATAGCATGCGTCAGCGCTTCATTATCTGCTAACCGCAGATCCTGACGAAACCAAACTATTACGCGCTTACCTTTCATAATTCATTCCTTTTGATCTAAAAGATGGAAAAAGAGTAGATGGAAAAAATTGAACGAAAGTCTCTAAGAGACGTGTTTTAAAAAACAAAAACTTTGATAAAAGAGCTTACTTTTTCTAACAATATTTATTCAAAATTGTTGAGAAAAAATAAACTAAATGCTAACAAACTTTTCACTACCTTACTGGAATTAAAATTAGACCGTTTTTGTTAAAAAGTAGGCAAACAATAATTTCTCGATTTATGGCTGTATCTTTTGGGCCAATACTTCTCCGAAAGTCTTCGGTGCAAGCTGTCTTGATCCAAAATCTCCTTGCCAAAATACGAAATTTATTATTAGGCTATTATTAACTAAACAAACGCAATTTGCACGAAAAAAATAATAAACATGAAAAGGGAAATAATAAAAGGTGAGTTGGTCATGAAAATGGCTCGAAGTTCTGGAAGTGGTGGACAACATGTCAATAAGGTTTCTACGAAAGTAGAACTGCATTTTCATGTCCATAATTCAAAAGGACTAGAAGAAATTGAGAAAATTAGACTCTCCCAAAAATTGGCCAATCGAATTACCAAGGCTGGTTTTTTAATCGTAAAATGTCAGCAAACTAGATCTCAATTAAAGAATAAAGAACTGGCAATCAACAAGTTATTTAAACTTTTAAAGAAAGGGCTCTACGTAAAACCAATTCGCAAGAAAAAGAAAATTTCTAAAAATCAAAACGCTAAACGCCTAAAAGATAAGCGAGAACATAGTGAGAAAAAAGCCATGCGCAAATCTATCAAATTCCCCTAATTTGAAAAGATTATGACGACCTATTTACAATCCAGATTTTGAAATTAGATCAATTATAATGAGTTTTGCAGCAATACCAAGAAAACAAATAAATACATTATTATGCGTCTGCTCTCAACTCTACTTATCTCTTTTTTTTGTTTATCAATTTTCCTTTCTACTGCTTGCCAGCATCAAAAAACAGAGCAGGAAAAAATGTATACCACCGTCATGGATATCCACGATAATGTGATGCCAGAGATGAGTACCATTCAACGTCTAAGAAAAAAATTAAAAGCCATCGATACTAGCTTGGTCAAAACGCCAACTTATCCTAGCATTCTAACTCACTTAAATGCTTTAGATCAAGCAGATGAAGGGATGATGAGTTGGATGGCAGAATTTAGTAATCCAACTCCTGAAACCGATGAAGCTACGGCCTTAGCCTATTTAAAAAATGAAAAGGATAGAATCACAAAGGTGCGCGATCAAATGTTGGAAAGTATTGCCTCTGCAAAAAAGGCTTTGAAAGAAGCTGAAAATGCCGTATCAATTGATACCACTTCTACAAAATAAAATAATCAGATCATGAATAAATACTTTTTTGCTATTTCAATAATTGCTTTTGGTCTTCTATTTGGTTGTACCAAGGAAAAAGGAAAACTACCGGTAATGGGCTTTAAAGATGTCATTGATGGAAAAACAGTATACCAAAGCATTCCTGATTTTTCATTTATTGACCAGGATAGTAATATCGTTACCAATCAAACTTTTAAAGATCAAGTTTATATCGTAGATGTATTCTTTACCCACTGCCCCACTATCTGTCCAAAAGTAAAAAAACAAATGCTGCGGATTTACGATAAGTACCTGAACGATGATCGAGTTAGTATGATCTCTCATTCAATTGATACCCCTCGTGATACCATTCCTCGACTGAAAGATTATGCCAATAAACTAGAAATTGACAGTAAAAAATGGCACTTAGTAACAGGAGATAAGGAAAAACTCTACGAAATGGCAGACAATTATTTTATAACTGCTTTGGAAGACGATTCTGTTGACGGAGGATATGATCATAGCCCGACCATCATTCTTGTTGATCAAAATCGGCTAGTTCGCGCCCATGCTAATGGAATGGATCCTGATGAAGTAGATGATTTCATGGATAAAATAGATAGATTATTAATCGACAATTCTACTGAAGAATAAATCAAGTTGTCTAAAAACTCCCAAAATGCCTGCTTACTTCAGGGTCTTTTCGAATTCTTAAACGACTTCAACTTATGAGTTCTACCAAATGCTTTTGTAGCCTATGTTTTTTAGTACTCTTCGTTTTGGGGACTTCTTGTGATTATCAACCTTATAAACAAGGAAAAAACCTCTATACTTTCTATTGTGCTACCTGTCATATGGATGATGGCTCTGGACTCAAAGGTCTCTACCCTCCTTTAGCTAAAGCGGACTATTTAGCAAAAAATCAAGACTACCTAGCCTGTATTATCCGATATGGATTATCCGATTCTATTCAAGTCAACCAAAAAACCTACAATCAAGCCATGCCTGGCGTAAAAGACCTAAATGAAGTCCAAATTACCAACGTAATCAATTATGTAAATCATGCTTGGGGCAATGATCTTCAACATGTAAAAGTCGTGGATATCCAAAAATCCTTAAAGAACTGTAAGGGTCAGTAAAAATTATAAATAATCACCTCAAGAACAAATTCAACTTCAAGCCTACTGGCGAGAGGTTTGCCCTTGCACTTTAAAAAAAATTGCCCTAGAAATTGTTGTTCCAACTCCTGATTCTCATCATATTTAAACAATATAATCCCTTTAAAATTGCTCTTCCACCCTACACTTTAAAATTGCTCTTAGACTAAACAGGTGTATTTAGTGCTACATCCCTACGATATCTCTTCATTATTGTCTAATTCCGACATGATTTTTTTTTAATATAAGTCAAGGAATCATTAAAAAGATTTTATCTTTGACCCAATTCCTAACTCCGTCCTTTTAGACGGAATTCACCTTATTACCTATTGGTACTGAAACAACTGATTTTATGAATAAGCTATTTACATTTCTTTTCCTTTTTCTAACTGCTTCGCTTTTTGCCCAACCCGTCAATGATGAGTGTGACAACCTCATTGATCTGGGCGTATTGCCTTTTTGTGCAGTAGATACTTTCTTTAGCAGTGCAGGTGCTACTCAATCCAATATTGGTAATGACAATGTCCCTATGGATTGTAATCCTGGTGGAGATTGGAATTTTACTGGAAGAGATGTTTGGTTCAGCTTTGTAGCAAGTGATACCATCGAAGACTATTCTGTTACCATCACAGGAATTATGGATAGTTTAGGCGGAAGTCCACTAACCAATCCTCAAGTAGCTATTTATCGAGGAGAATGTGGTTTCGACGAATTCGCCCTACTCTCTTGTGCACGAGCAGAGCTGAATGGAACGACCCAACTTAATTTCGAATTATTAGGTCTTGACTTTGGAGAAACGTACTATATGAGAATTAACGATTGGTCTGCCTCTGCAACACCAAACTCAGGATCTTTTCTTTTATGTTTAGAAGAACGAGATCCAATTAGTACCATTGATCAACCAGGTTCTACTGCTTGTACTGGGAATTTATTTGATGATGGTGGACCAAATGATGATTATAGCGCTGATAGTAATAACTCTTTTTCTATCTGTCCAAATGCTCCATTCAATAGTTGTGTTACCTTTAATTTAGAATATTATAATCTAGAATCTAATTTTGGTGGAGATAACTTAATCTTTTACGATGGACCTGATAATACAAGTCCAGTGATTGACGAACTCGTCGGCGGTAATTTTGATACCAACGAAGGAGGTGTCTGTTATACCGTTCAAGCTAGCAGTGGATGTCTAACTGTAGAATTAATTAGTGATGGTACCACTCAGTTTGAAGGTTTCGCTGGATCATGGGAATGCTCTGGTTCTCCTTGTGAATCGAATAGTCCAATCACGGTAGAAACGGATATTAGTGATGAAGTCATCATTGATGCACTGACGACCAGCCAAACTGTTATCACCGTAGATAACATTGATTGTCCTGCCGGTGCCTTAGGAACTTTTACGGCTGGAGATGATACAGATTTAGGGTTAGGCAAAGGTATTATCTTAACCAGTGGAGGCGCACTTAACGCTGTGGGTCCTAATGACAATGGTGCTTCTGCTGTTCAGAATGGAGCTTCTGGTGATAGTGACCTTGATTATTTTTCTGAACTGAATGGCGGAGAAACCTCTCAAGATGCCTGTGTAGTAGAGTTGGATGTTTTTGTGGCAACTGATGAACTTCGATTTGAATATATTTTTGGTTCTGAAGAATATCCTGAATTCGTTGGTGGTAACTTCAATGATATTTTTGCCTTATTGGTGAAAGGACCTGGGATTGTTGGTGATCCTAATGTCGATGACCAACAAAATGTCGCGATCATTCCTGGTACAAATACTTTTGTAGAAATTAACAGTGTTAACCCAGAACTAAACTGGGAATATTTTAGAAATAACCTTAACGGAACTTCTGTCCAATATGATGGACTAACTTCTGACTTTCAAGGAGTAAAAAAATCGCTGACTGCTTCCGTTCCAGTGATTCCTTGTAATAATTATAAATTAAAATTTGCTATTGCTGATAGAGGAGATGACAACTATGACTCTGGTGTTTTTATCGGTGAGCTTCGTGGTGGTGTTCCAAATCTCGCTTTTGGTTCTGCTTTTGGAATCGACTTTTTAGTAGAAGATTGTAGTGGAACGGAAGACGAAATTTTTGTTCGTCTAAACAATCCTCTAGATGAGGATCAAACATATACCGTCAATATCGGCGGTACCGCTACTCGTGATGTGGATTATATTCTAGACATGCCAAACCAGATTACGATTCCAGCAGGTGAAACGGAATTAGGTTTTTCTATCATTCCAATTACGGATATGCTTGTGGAAGGTGACGAGACTATTATTATTTCTCTTTCTAATGATTTCGGTTGTGGAGTTGTTGAATTAGAAGATATTGTAGTTACTATTTTAGATCAACCATTAGTTGAAATTAATCTTGGAGTAGATACCGCTTTGGTTTGTCTAGCAGATAGTAGCAATAGTGTAACCTTAACAGCAACAGGTGCTACCGATTTTGTTTGGACTCCTTCGAATATTTTTGATGATAATAACGAACAAACCGTAGTAGCTACTCCTACCGAAGATGGTTATGTATATGTAACCGGACAGCTTGGAGCGCTTTCTTCTTGTGTTGCAGAAGATTCAATTTACTTACAAAGAATAGATCCTCAATTAACCATTGAAGTAGATGGCTCTACCGGAATTTGTCGTGGAGATACGGTTCAATTAACCGCAGTCAATAATGTCGATGATTTGAATCTAAGTTGGACTCCAACAAATGATCTCACCGATCCTAATGGAGGAACTACTGGTGCATTCCCTGATTTCAATCAAACTTATGTTGCCACCATCAACCTAACAGGTTGTATTGTTACCGATACGGTTGACATCGAAGTAGATGCATTTGATTTCCCGCAGGTTGTTCCTGACACTACCGTTTGTCAAGGCTCACCCGTTGAACTAGCCAGCCAAGTATTTTTTACAACTACAGAATATGCCTGGACTCCAGCGGAATCCATTGAAGATCCTACCCTCTCTAACGCGGTAGCGATTCCGCAAGAAACGACTACTTATGTTCTAACTGCTACCAGTCAAGATGACTTCTGTTCCAGAATGGATTCAGTAGAAGTAACCGTGATTGCAGCAGCCATTGATATTGCCAACGATACCACCTTTATTTGTCTCGGTGAATCGGTACAACTTGAAACGAACATTGTCCCATTAAACAACCCAATAGTTTGGTCTCCAGATGATGGAGACATTAGTGATATCAACAGTCCTAACCCAGTTGTTTCACCAAGTACGTCAACT
>CALKJE010000060.1 GCA_937995675.1 uncultured Saprospiraceae bacterium | reverse complement strand
AAATCCGCACATCAAAAAATCCGCACATCTACTAATCTACTAATCCCTTTGCTTGTCCTACCCAATTATCTCGTTCGATTCTTCCAGGGAAAAACTGAATAGCAGCGGTGACTCGATCAATTTCTGACTGATCCATAGCGGCTAGTTGGTGGTAAGAAGTGATGCCTACTTCATTGAGTTTTTTCTCAATAAAAGGACCAATACCTTCGATTTTGGTTAGATCATCTTTTTGATAAACCGTAGGTGGTTCGATGGCTTCTACTTCGATCCGATCGCCCATGACTCCAAATTGAGATTTTTGAGTTTTGAGGAGTTCTACTTGTTGTCGGTCTACTTCATCCGTCACTTCATCTTCGGAAATGATTGGTTCCATTTCTTGCTCCGAATCTTCTGGCGTTGGGATATTAGGATTAACGAAGGAACCAGCTGCGAGTCCGTTACCATTAGACATCTGACTACGAAGGCGCGCATTTTCTCTTTCTAGTTCTGCGACTTTTTTGCGGTGGTCTATTTCTGAAATTCCAGAACCTTGGATTCCGGAGACCTGTTTTTTTAGATCTTTATTTTCTTCAGATAGAATATTGATGCGAGCGCGCAAAGAGTGAAGATCTTCTTTTGCTACCATCTCACCTGATTCCGTTTTTACTTCTAGCACAGAGGTTTGTAATACACGGTTTTCGTCTTCCATCTGTCGGATACGATTTTCAAGTCCATCAATTTTCGCAAAAGCAGTTTGAATCGTCGCATCAGAATGAGTAATGGTGGTGGCACTGTTATCCATCAATCTTTCAAGTTCTTCTTCTACTTGTTTATTTTCAGATTGATATTTTTCTAGCTGGGCTTGTAATTGCTCAATGGTATCTGTTCTTTCTTGTAGCTGCGTTTCGTAGTTAGCCGTTTGACTTTCCATTGCAGAAATTTTCTCTTCATAGGAAGTAGAAGATTTTCCAGCGATTAACTGTGCTTTGTTGAGTTGCTCTACTTGGTCTTGTGCATTTTTTAAACTATTACGGAGTTTAAATTGATTTTGCTCATAAGATTGCATATTGACTTCCATCGCTTCGATCCGAGTTGTTTTTTCTTGGATGATTTCTGTTTGTTGTTTAAACTGATCTTCGAGTCCTGCATTTTCTGCATGTAATAATCGATACTTTTGCTCAGATTCGTTCAATTGATTTTTCAATCGTTTTACTTTTCCACCTCGTAGTAACCATCCGAGTAGTAATCCCAGTAAAGCAGTTATTCCTAAAAAAAGCCAAGCCATCATACTGTCTTGGCTATCGGTGTTTAGAAATAAGCGTGTAAAAAAATCTTTCATATCCATTGTATTATTTTTTTAATAAAAAATTAACCCGTCGGTTTTTTTGTTTATTGGCATCTGTTGTATTAGGTGCCACGGGTTGACTCTCTCCTTTTGAGGAAATTAAAATTTTATTTTTGATACCCATTTTTCTTAAAAAAGCTTTTGCTGAACTGGCTCTTTTACGGCCTAATGTTTCGTTGTAAAGTGGATTTCCATCATCATCTGTGTGACCAATAATGAGAACAGATTGACTTGGGTTTTGGGAAAGGAACGTCTGAAGAGAATCTGCATAAACTATAAATTGTCCACTAGGACGAAATTCTTCAGAGTCAATGGCAAAGTTAGCATTCGAAAAAGTCATATCCTTAAAAGTAAATAAGACACGTTTATAAGTATCGTCATCTTTGTTGTCTCCTGACAATTCAAATGAAATCGGACGGCCCAAAATTTCACCTTTCGTTTGTTCGTAATCAAGAGCCATTCGCTCCTCCTTAATACCACGACTGATTAATTGCTGTCGAATAGCATTTGCTCTCGCTAATCCAATATTTTCAAATAATCCACTTTTTAAATCTACTTCAGAAGGCCGATAATGTCCGTAAATTTTTACTTGTCGTTGAGGATTATTGATTAGATAGGTTGCTAAATCATCGAGTAAACGATCATTGTCTGGATGAGCATCAGGTTCAACTGCTCCATCCGAAAAACTAAATTCTTCGTAGTCTTTGAGAATCACCGTATCATTGTAACGAACAGTCAGCGTCTTTGGGCGTGTTTCGATTGGCTCCTTTGTTGAGTCATCACTGATTTCTTGACGATCACAGTTTTGCAAGATAACACAGACGTAAGAGTATCGCGCAATTGCGATCCAGCCTACCAATAATAGAAAGGTTAGTAAGAGAGATAAAATTCTCATGATAGTTGTTCTCGGTTCGTTTGTTCTATTGGACAATAAATAAAGATAAAGTGCTTGTCCAATTTCTTAGTATAAAAATACAGAATTATTTTTAAATTCAGTGTATTGAGGAGTTGGTAGCCTATCTCAGTCCTTAATTAGCTGTATTTTGCGGGTATTAAGCCCTGAAAGAATCAAAAAAGTAAAAAAACAATGAACTGGGATACAACCCTCAAAGCTTTCAAGTCTTATCTTCTTTTGGAGCGCACCTTATCTCAAAATTCGGTGGCGGCCTACTTACGGGATGTTGAAAAATTGATTAGTTATTTTACTATAAAAGAGATCATCGTTAGTCCAGGAGAAGTAACGACGGCACAATTGGAAGATTTTATCTTTTGGATTAATAAAATGGGGTTAGAGGCCAATTCACAAGCACGACTAATTTCCGGTCTTAAAGCTTTTTATAAATATTTACTGATTGAAGATATCATTTCGGACGATCCAACTGCTTTGTTGGAAGGCCCACGTTTACGTCGCAAAATACCGGAAGTATTGCATTACGATGAAATACAAGCGATGCTTGCGACCATTGATTTGAGTCATCCGCATGGTGTTCGTAATCGAGCAATGTTAGAAACATTATATGCTTGCGGACTCCGGGTTTCTGAATTGATCAATCTGCGCCTTTCTAATATTTATTTTGATTTGGGATTGATTAAGGTCGTTGGAAAAGGAGATAAGGAAAGACTGGTACCTATTGGACAGGAAGCTCAAAAGCATATTAATTTTTATCGAGAAGGTGTTCGAAAATTGCAAGATAATATTCATCCAGACCATGAAAATATTTTGTTCTTGAATCGTAGAGGAAAAGGTCTGAGTCGAGTGATGGTATTTATGGTGATTAAAGAAGCAGCAAAAGCCGCTGGGATTGAAAAGCCGGTAAGTCCACATACGTTTCGTCATTCCTTTGCGACACATTTGATTGAAGGGGGTGCAGATTTACGAGCAGTACAAGATATGTTGGGACATGAATCAATCACCACCACGGAAATTTATACTCATTTGGATACCGATTTTTTACGGGAAACCATTCTGAGTTTTCATCCTCGTGGTGGTGGATCAGGGAGTTAAAAAACTAGCAATTAAAAGGCGTCTCCAATTCCACCCATAATGGACATGACGACTAACCAGTACCCTATGGTAATCAGGTGATGTTTGATCGTCCTTCTTTCAAATAAACCGATGATAATAATAACAGGTGCGACCATTGCTAAACAAAATAAGGCACCATGTAAGGCACCATGTCCAAAGGTATGAAAGCTATGATCGATACCGCCGGCGCCGTCTGGATGCCAATGCGTGATCTCAGTTAAAATTTGAATAAAATGTGCTAGAATAACAGACATTACATAGGCCAGTCCGAAAATGATAGCCATATTGCCACCTTCTAAATCTTCTTCGGTTTTCCCGATGGCCTTCATCCAAGTAGTGCCAAATACCTTGGGGTGGTACCAAATAGCACCGACAACCATGGAGCTTAGCGCAGCACCTAAGGATACTGGCAAACTGATGTGAGACATGATTTCTTCCATTGTTTTCTCTTTTTTTGTGAAAAATTGATTTATCGTAATAAAGATAGGTGATTGATTTGAAAATGTATGTATGTACAGGTAATTATTCTCTGATTGAGTTATACTTCCGTTCTATATAAATTCGTTTATTTTTACAGGATCTTTACCCTATTTTCTTAATGAAGCTGTTTAAAAATGAAGCACAATGGTTACGGACAAGTCATTGATAACGTGGATCTTCTGCTATTTTTATCTCAATAGCTACCGCTATTCAGAAAAAAATAAGCATCGACCACATTATCAAGCACTTATCCTCACCTTTTGTGAACATTCTTAAACAGCTTCAATAAAAATGATTTTGAAAAATAAATTTATTCCCGTCTATTTTTTGGTGATAATCTTATTGGTTAGTTATCACTGTGCACAACCAGGTAGACTGACTGGTGGTATTAAGGATATCATACCACCGATTCTAAATACCGCAGAGTCTACACCTAATCTTCAAACAAATTTTAAAAAACAAACCATTGAGTTGGTCTTTGATGAGTTTCTGGAAATTAAGAAGGCGAATACAGAAGTTATCATCTCTCCACCGTTGACCTATAATTTAAAAACCAGAGTTAAGAACAAATCTGTCCTTGTTGAATTTGATGAAAAAGAAACACTCCGTCCGGATGCAACTTATACCATTAATTTTGGAGAAGCTATTCAGGATTTTACAGAAGGGAACAAAGTAAAAGATCTAACCTTCGTTTTTTCTACTGGAGACTTTATCGATTCACTATCCGTAACTGGAAAGGTGACCGATGCTATAACTGGAAAATCCGTGGAAAATGCCATTGTAATGTTGTATGATGTGATGGAAGATAGTGTGGTTAATCAAGCGTTGCCGTTTTATTTTGGACGGACAGATGAGCGAGGAGATTTTAAAATAAACAACGTAAAGTCAGACACTTTTAAAGTGGTAGCATTGCTGGAAAAATTTACCAATTATAAATTTGATAATAGTGGAGAAAGTATTGGTTTTTTAGAAGATCCTATTATCATTAGTGATACAACTAAAAATAAAATTGCTATTAGTCTTTTTCAGGAAGAAGGGAAAAATCGAGTAGTAAAAATTGATAGTAGTCAATATGGAAAGTTAAAAATAATTTTCAGTAATGATCCAAAATCTGCCATACTTGACTACGACGTAAATGACGTGGATGTATATCGTGAAAATATTTCGGATACGCTTTTTGTTTGGCACAATACTGGGGTCACTAACGAATGGCCATTGGTTGTTGCTTTGGATAGTTTGCGCGATACGATTTTGGTAAAAGGAGTAGAGCGAGATAGTTTTTTGAAAAAAAATAAATTATCTCTTGCGAGAAAGAACACTCCTCCGGTCATTAAAATTAATCCATTAAAATCATTACCGATCGCGTTTTCTAGTCCATTAGAAAATTTCGATACCAGCAAGATTCAACTATACTCAGATTCGTTAGTAACTCCGCTGCCAATTCAGGTGAGCATTGATAGTTTGGATCAAAAAAACCTTTCGATTAAATATCCTTGGGCAGATACGAGTTATTATTTTAGAATATTACCTAGTGGTGTAACTGCGTTGACTGGACTCGTTTATACCGATACTTTTGTGAAACGTTATGAGCCATCTGCGCGAGATGTGTTTGGAGACCTAACGCTAAATATTAGAGGTATTCAACCAGAAACCAACTATCTTTTGGAATTACTTTTTAAAAATGATAACTTAGTAGAATCGTTTTCCGTAGCTAATGATACCTTGGTCATAAAAAAAGTAAATGCGTTGCCGATAGGCGTTTATAGCTTACGGGTAACCAAAGATCGTAACAATAATGGACGTCGCGATTCTGGTAATTATTATCGAAAAGAACAGCCAGAACAACAGCGAGTAACTACCTTGGAAGAACTGCGAGCTGGCTGGGAAGTAGATACGGGAATTGATTTGGAAAAACTATTTACGGAACCAGAAAAACCAGCAAGCACAAAAAAAGTGGAGGAGGAGAACGGAAATAAAAACGAAAGAGGAGAACGGGGACGAGGTAGAGAGTAAACAATAATGCGAAGTAGGAGTTAAATTTCTAGTTAATGATCAAAATGGCCTTGGAATATGTTTCTTGCCACTTGCTTCTTGCTATTTGCTCTCTTCTATCGCGATAGAAGCTTGCCGACCGGATTAGGTTGGGAAGCAAATAGCGAGTAGCAAGAAGCAATCATATCCTAGATTTAATTGGAAGATGATGCTTCTTTGATTCGTATAGTTAATTAATTAAGAAAAATGATATTAAGAGCGGAAAAGTTAATAAAGAAATACAGCGGACGAACGGTCGTAAAAGAGGTTTCCGTAAAGGTCAATCAGGGTGAGATCGTTGGATTGTTGGGACCGAATGGTGCGGGTAAAACGACAACTTTTTATATGGTGGTAGGTTTTGTAAAACCAGAATCAGGACACGTATTTTTGAATGACGAAGACGTAACAGATTTGCCGATGTATAAGCGAGCACAGAAGGGGGTAGGGTATTTACCGCAAGAACCATCTGTATTTAGAAAACTCAGCGTAGAAGATAATATTCGTAGTGTACTCGAAATGACGGATTTGACGAAAGCAGAACAAAAAGACAAGCTAGAAGAATTGATGGATGAATTTAGTTTGCACAAAGTCCGCAAAAATAAAGGAGATACTTTATCTGGTGGAGAAAGACGTCGAACAGAAATCGCCCGAGCTTTAGCGACGAGTCCAACTTTTATTTTATTGGATGAACCTTTTGCAGGAATTGATCCCATCGCAGTGGAAGATATTCAGTACATTATCGCCCGACTTAAAACCAAAAATATCGGTATCTTGATTACGGATCATAATGTTCAAGAAACTTTATCAATTACAGATCGTGCGTATTTGATGTTCGAAGGAAATATCCTTAAAGCAGGTACTGCAGAGGAATTAGCAGCAGATGAAATGGTGCGAAAAGTCTATTTAGGAAAAAGCTTTGAGCTTAAAAAGAAAGTGATTGACTTAGATAGAAAGTAATGAATAATTAGTAAGGTGATAATGAATAATGCGCTTTACCGTGTTGAATAAAACCAGGATTACTGCCAAAATAGAGAAGATAATGTTTACTAACTCAAAACTCAAAACCCAAAACTCAAAACCCAAAAACCAAAACCCTCTTTCCGGTACTTTCTTCTTTTTTTTATTTTGGATCAGTTGCTTTATTTTACCAATGTCTTGCGTGGAAGAATCGGAGCGATTGAGTCGAGCTGAACGTAAGATTGTGGATACGCTGGTGTTAAAAGAAACTAAAATTTTAAGATTGGCGAGTGATAGTCTTTGTGACTTAAATTTTGAAGCTTCGGTAACTCGGGTAGTGGATTCGATTTTAGAAAAACGATTGGAAGAAATTAAAAAAATCCTTGACCAATGAAAAAAGGAATTTTACTTTTATTAGCGTTGTTTGTTCTCGTGATCATTACTGGATTTCAAAAACAAGATTTCTCAGATCGAGAAGCAATGATTCAGGCAAAAGTTGAAGAGCGAGTAAACGAATATCGACGTAATTTATCAAGACGTTGCCGAGATAAAGTGATGAAGGAAGCGGGTATTCGGGTAGACTCTATTCTGATTGTTCGCTCGGAAGAAATACATACTGTTGACAGCATACAGCGTCCCGACAAACCAGTTAAGCCTAACAAACCGGTCGTTCCTTTATTAGAAGAATCAGAACCGATTGTTCCGATTCTTAAAGATAGAAATGATGGTACAAACTATTGATGAGCATATTAGTTATTCTTCCAGATCATGATCTGCACGATGTGCCTTATATCGTCCTTTTCCAAATTTCGTCCCATTGAATTCCATGGTTGCTTTCAATAAATTTCGTTCTTCCTCTGGGAGTTGGTTGAAATCTTGACATTTTTGGGAGCAACAATGATCATGTTTTGCAGCACATTTTTCACATTGAATAAATAGAATATGGCAGGCCTCGTTGGCGCAGTTGAGGTGCGTGTCACAGGCATCTCCGCATTGGTGACAACGAGCAATGATTTCCTCACTGATTCGTTCACCCATTCGTTCATCGAAGACAAAATTCTTTCCCTTAAATTTATTGGGTAATCCTTTTTCATTTACTTGACGAGCATATTCGATAATCCCGCCGTCTAATTGAAAGACATTTTTAAAACCTCGGTGTTTATAATAGGCACTTGCCTTTTCGCACCGAATACCTCCAGTACAATACATGACAATGTTTTTCTCTCGATCTTCTGCCAACATATCTTCGATGATCGGCAGTGATTCACGGAAGGTCTCCACGTCAGGCGTAATGGCTTTTTCAAAATGTCCTACTTCACTTTCGTAGTGATTACGCATATCGACAATCACCGTGTTGGGGTCATCCGCTAGTTCATTAAATTTTTCTGCATCCACATGGGTGCCGCCATCGGTCACGTCGAAGCTATCATCGTTTAAACCATCGGCCACAATCTTATTGCGAATTTTAATTTTTAGTTTATAAAAAGATTTTCCATCATCCTCAATTGCAATATTTAGTCGAATGCCATCTAGAAAACTAATAGCATATAACTGTTCCTTAAACGTTGCAAAGTTTTTCTCTGGTACAGAAATTTGGGCATTGATCCCTTCTGAAGCGATGTAGGCTCGACCGAAAACACCTAGTTCTTGCCATGCTAAAAACAACTGATCTCGAAAAGCTTTTGGATCTTCAATCTTTGCATACTGATAAAAGGACAACGTTGTACGGGCTTCCGTACTTTCCTTGAGTTGTTCTTTTAAAACCTCTTTACTGATTCGATTATAAAGTCGCTTTTTCATTTTTTACAAAACATTTTATTCTCATCTAAAACGCTGATTCGCATACACTATATTAATTTTACACGATAGAAGGCATTATTAATTATTCATTAAACACGATAACAGAGAACATTATTAATTATTCATTCCCCCATTAACACATACAAAGATATTAAAATCCGCTCTTACAAACCAGCCTTTCCTTTTTCTACTTCCTCCTGAATTAAAGCCTGATACCATGCACTTAGCTGTCTAGCGTGTGGACCGTAGGTGCCTGAACCGATAATCCGTCCATCGACTTTGGTAACCGGCGTGACGCCACCAAAAGTTCCCGTTACAAAGGCTTCCTCGGCTCCATAAACGTCAAACAATGAAAAGTTTTTCTCAAAAACAGGCATTCCATGACGTCGGGCGACGCGAAGAATATTGCCTCGGGTAATTCCATTCATACAATACTGACCGGTGGATGTCCAGAGTTCGCCATTTTTTATAATAAAAAAATTAGTCGCATTACAAGTCGATACAAACCCTTGGGTATCCAACATTAAGGCTTCGTCAGCTCCAGCTTCGATGGCTTGAATGAGTGCTTGCACTTCGTGGAGTTTACTATGACAATTGAGTCTTGGATCGAGATAGTCTGGAGATCCTCGACGGATGGTACTGGTGAATAGCGTCACTCCTTTTTCTTTGGTAGTTCCGTCAGCTTTTTTATGCTCAGCGATAATAACTAGATTCGGTCCACTGATCGTTAATCGAGGATCTTGTGATGGCGTTTTTTTAATTCCTCGCGTAATCATAAAGCGAACATGTACTTGGTCAGTCATCTTATTAACCCGTAAGGTCTCCCAAATTTTTTCGGTTAAGGTGGCTCGATCCATTTTTAAATCCATTCCAACGGTAGCTGCTGCTTGGAATAAACGATCGAGGTGTAAATCTAAAAACACCAATACACCATCGTAAAGTCGCACGGCTTCCCAAATCCCATCACCTACTAAATATCCACTATCAAAAACAGAGATTTTCGCTTCGTTTCGAGGAAAAAATTCTCCGTTAATATAAATCTGAACTTCTTCATTGCGGACATCCGCTAAGGCATTATGAGTTCCGTGCATCGTATTTTATTTTAAAGTTATAAATCAATTAAATTCAAGACAGCACCGCCTTCTAAAAGATGGCCTGCATCTGCTTCTATATTTTCTACCCATGATTCAATTCCATTTTTTAAAATATTGCCAACATTAGATGGGATTATTTTATCTTCTTTTCCTAGAATTATAAAAGTAGAAATCTGATGTTCTTTGATGGTTTTTTTTACTAAAGGTAGATCAACTTGAAAACCAGCGAGAGACAACCAATACATTTTTACTTGCCGTCGCCGGATACTTGTTTTTAAGTAGAACATGGCAAAGCGATAAGCACCAGAATCCAACCATTTACGATCATGTAAGAATTTAGCAAAAGGTAGTAATCGATGACTATGATCAACCCATCCGCCGGTCATCCTTCGAAACCAAGGTGGAATCCAACTAACAGTCATCAACCCAGGATTTACAATGCCATCGGGTGCTAGCAAGATTACACGATTGAGTTGTGCTCCAAAAAAAGGAATTTGAGTTAATACCGCGCGACCACCAAAACTATGTCCGAGCAAACTAAATTTAAGATGTCCGGCTCTTTGCAATATTAGCTGAATTATGGCTGTAAAATCATTTATTGTGAACATTGGTTTGTTCCAAGTCGTTTTACCATGCAGTGGCAAGTCAATAATCCAGGTAGTAAATTTTTTGGCAAGCAGCGGGAGCGCTGGCGAATAATATTCAGTGGTGCTACCATACCCTGGAAAGGCGATCAATAGTTCGTCTCCATGACCGTTTATTTCGCAATAAATTTTTTGTCGGTCATAATTTATTGTAATTTCTTTTTTTGTTTTGTTATTCACAATAAGAGCTTGTCCAAATTTTCATGATTGTGCGAAATTGAGAAAATTTTATTTTGAATGAGGCAAAAAACGTGGACGATGCCTTAGCATCCTGCGTGAGCTTGTGCCAGTGGCACAAAGGCTTTTTAACGAAATGGAGAATAAAATTTGCCAATTGCAGCCAATTAATGGAAGTTTAGACAAGCTCTAAAACTCAACTAAAATTTATTTATGAAAAATTTCACGTTTCTTTTCCTATTTTTTTGTTTTGTAACTTCTTGTAATTCCGTAAAAGAATATCAATCTTCTTCAAGACCAATTACGCACGAACTTTGGGACACCTTGGTCAAAACACATGTTTCTGAAGTAGGTGTAGTGGACTATGAGGGTTTTATTCGCGATAGCGTAAAATTACAAAACTATCTTGATCTATTAAGTAGTGCACATCCGAATAAAGTGAATTGGTCGCGAGATCAGCGACTGGCTTATTGGCTGAATGCGTATAATGCTTTTACGGTTAAGTTGATTGTGGATAAATATCCAGTAGGAAGTATCAAAGATGTCAAGAGTGGAATTCCTTTTGTCAATACAGTTTGGGATATTAAATTTATTAAAATTGAAGGAGCTACTTATGATCTTAATAATATTGAGCATGGAATTATTCGTCCAGAATTTAACGAACCACGGATTCATTTTGCAGCAAACTGTGCAGCGATTTCTTGTCCACGCTTGCGCAACGAAGCATATACTGCCGAAAAATTAGATAAGCAATTAGATGAACAAGCTCGTTATTTTTTACGCAATAAAGGAAAGAATTTGATTACTTCAAAAGAAGTAAAGCTCTCTAAAATTCTTAAATGGTATAGTGGTGACTTTAAAGATTATGGAGGCGTTCGTAAATTTATCAATGATTATGGTCCTCAGCCTGTTTCGGATGGAGTAGATTTAGAGTATTTAGATTATCTCTGGCCGTTAAATAATCAAGATATAAATGGTTATAAGAAAACGGAATAAGTTGATTAGTAGAAATAAAAAAACGCTATACCCATAAGGATATAGCGTTTTTTTATTAGATTTTATCTTTAAAAATTTTTTATTTAAAAGTAGATTTAGCACCTATCTGTACAGAGAATGTACGGATCTTATCCCGATTAATTCCCAGGTTTTTACCAAAAAGTTCATGTTGGTAAATAGGTTGGATAAATAAAGACCAACGTGGAGAAATAAAACGTTCTACGCCTACACCAAGATTGGCAGTGAAGTAATGATTTCTTTCAAATGATCCTCCTTCGAAAAATCCTTCTCCTGCAATGTCTGCTTCTCGTTCGAGTTCAACAGGTGTAGAAGGACGATCAGGTGTGTTTCCTGGAATTGGACGAGCGCCAGGACCGTTATTATTTCCACTTAGATTATTGACCGTTACATTATAATGGTTCAATGCTAAGAGGTTAAGTGAGGCACCTGTAATGGCATGTAGCTTCCATTTTTTATCTGGATTGTTCATCTGGAATTGAAGATTCATTGGAATGGTTAACAGGTTTAAGTTAACTGCATCAAATACGTGCGATTGATAACCGCTAACAAAAGAACCTCCAACATTTATATCTTCTTGTGGATAATAATTTATTCTTTGATAAATCAAACCAGTACTTAAGGTGAATTTTTCATAATTTAAATCAAGTGTAATTCCACCACCATACCCAAGTCGGAATTGTTGATAACCGTTGTCTTTATATCGATCAGTATTAGGCGTTATTATTTTATTCAAATTTGCCGTGGTCATTGCTCCTAAACGAACGATGACCTTTTGAGAGAATTTTTTAAGTTGACCAATTTTTGACCAATCTGTCGTGTGATCAAGAAGGTTGCTTGAGATTGGTAGATTAACTAAAAATAAAGCAGACTTATTTTCAATTTGATCTGTATCTTCTACAACCAGTAAAGTATTATTTTCTAATTCCGTTACCACCGCTTTATTTTCGACAATTGAAATCTCTTCTGACGGAGTATTTATAATAATAGTCGGAATATTGGTTTCATTAGTTGAATTAGTTGGAGCTAGATTTTCTAAAGACGAAGCGATGATCTTTTCTTCTTTAGTTGTCGTTGTAGCAACAAGGTCAGAACGATTAATTTTTTCAGAAGATATTGTTGCAGATTTAGACGTCACGACGGTCGAAGAAGTCTTAGAGGTATTTGCTTCGGCAATGGACTGACTTTCTACTGGAGAAAAGATAGACTGTATTTCACTTTGGGAATCTGCGGCTACGTCTTTGTCACTGATACTAGGATAGCTAGGCATGAATTGTACAACCGTCAGTAATAATAAAACCATCAGGCTAAATTCCACTGTTTTGTAAGTGAAAATCTTTCTTCGAACATTAAATTCTTCTTCTAGTCGATGAGACAATAATGTCCAGTGAGTTGGATTATAAGGAATATATAGATTAGATAAATTATCGGTGGCTAATTGATCAAGTGCCTCGTCAGAAATTTCAGAAGTATTTAATTCTTGATCGATTTTAGATTCAAGTACCTCCCAATAATTAGCATCTGCATTGACTTCTAAACCATCCATTCTATCTCGAATAAGATCGTCGAAACCAGCAACACCACTGGAAGCGTCTAATTTTTCGGCAAACGATTCCCAGTCTCTAGGAGAAATGTCTTCCCCTAGATTACTTAGCGCATCCTTAAGTTGGTCATCAAATTCGTTAATCTCTGCCATTTCCAATGTGTTTCGCTGCTAGGATTCCCTTGAGCTTTGTTCTAGCCTTTACCAGATTTGATCTGGAAGTACTTTCTGTAATTTCTAGTTGTTGTGCAATTTCACGATGAGAGAATCCTTCGATTACGTAGAGGTTGAAAACCGTTCGGTAACCAGGAGATAAAGTCTGAATAGCGGATAGAATTTCTTTTTCTCCACAAACACTGACCGCATCCGCATCGTTACAGCTTACTTGATATGCTTGATCTAGATCTTCTGTTCGGCGACGGATCGCTTTACGATAAAAATCAATCGAAGTATTGACCATAATTCTTTTGATCCAAGCATTGAGGGAAGTTCCCGGTTGGTACTTACTAATGTGTTTAAACACCTTAATAAATCCCTCGTGCAGGATATCGAGTGCATCTTCTTTGTTATTAGAATAACGAAGACAAACTCCCATCATCTTACCGTAGTGCGTCTCGTAAAGTTGCTTTTGGGCCCACTTTTCTCCACGTACACAAGCAGTAATCAAACTTACTTCTTCTCGTTTAAACTGAATTGCTATATCCATTGGTGAACTTTTTACTACGTTTGTTGATTTTTCACCGTTCCAACCAGCTTTTTACACAAAATTGTACTTTCTGGTCCTTAAGGGAACGATGAAATACTTTAATTAGCTGCCTTAAGTGGCTGAGAACCGGAGTTTTAGCTAAAAAAACACCTCAAACGCACGATGATTGAATCATTGCAGTGATTTATCGTATAACAATGATAAGAATCGAAAGGCAGACTACCAAAGTTTTTAACCCTTTTAACTGTCGTTAACTAGCTAAAATGAGAGGGAAAATCTAATAATATCCGCTCAATCTATTGATTAAGGAGCACTCCTTGCGAGCGCTTATCTCCATTATTTTCTAGCCTTAAATAATAGATACCTGTCGGCCATCCAGAAAAATGACTTGGTGGAAGAATAGTCAATCGTTTTTTAGTGGTAAATTCTCCTAGTTTTTGTCCCATGGCATTATACCAAGTCCCTCTAGTCGTATCATTGATAGAAAATGCTTTTGGTAGATTTATGCAAAGCCGATCTCCTTTGGTATGTGGATTGGGAAATATACTATAAGTAGGAATCTCATTTTCGGGATTGGATATTTCTGGTTTATTAATAAAAAATGATTCAGATAATCCATTTGGATTAAAAATGCCTAACCCTGAATGATAACCACCCATCCAGATGTTTGCGTCCGCATCGATCTTTAGTCGACGAATTCCATCATTGATTACGCCAGAATTTTTGCTATCATAAATAGTCCATGATTCTTCTACGAAATGACCTAGTGCTCCACTCATACCTAGCCAAATGTTTTCTTGTGCATCTAACTCAATAGCGTTGAGTTGGCTTCTTAAATTTTTTCCGTTGATTTCGGAAATGACTTGAATATCGTTTTGGTCAAATCGTAACAAGTGATCTCGCAATACTGCCCACACAACGCCATCACTGGTAACAGCAATGTCTACAATTTGATTTGAGTTAGTTGTATTGGGTAGTTCACTAGGTTTGATCTGTCGCCACGTTTGCCCATCATAAATGGAGATGCCAGTAGATCCTGCGATCCAAAATTCTCCAGTAATCGGATGATTAAAATGTCCACTAGATCTACCGCTACTATTGCCATGTTCTGTTGATGCAAAAACTTTCCAGCCAGTCGGACTTTCGTATAATACAAATCCAGACCACATATCTAATACCCAGCGGCGACCATCGGGGTCAAAATGAATAATACTTCGATTTTCATCCAACAATGGACTTACATCAGGTAGATTGGCATCGATCCAATTGCTATTATGATAGAACCAAGTTCGATCGTTAACGAAAATTTGAAGCGTATCTTCACCTAGTCGATTGACGATTCCAGTTCGGTTTATTTCTTGGAGAGAATCGGGTAGTATCGTATTGGATAATATTGACCATTCGTTGTTATAGTTGTTTCTGATTTTAAACTCGCTATCTTGTTGGTTATGATAATTTGATCTTACCCAGGTGTCATTTTTAGCATGGAATATTTGTTCGATATTATTTCCGATTTCAAAATCTGCGTGGATATCCATCTGCTCCCAAGTATCATTTTTAAAACGCCATAATCCATCAAATGCTGAACCTACATAGATATCGTAGTTAGGGTTTGGCGAGAGATAAAGATGTTGTTGATAGTAGTGATAATCTATTGCTTCGGGCAAATCGATTCTGCGGATTACCTGATATGTTTCGTTTAGTTCGATTAGTTGTCCTTGGCTTTGGCCAGAAGAACTGAGAAACCAAAGATGGTTGTCTGTGCCAATAGCCAATGATTGAATGTTTCCTAAGCTTATGCTATCTGTAGGAAGGTAGCGTTGCCATGCTTTATCTAACTTTTTATAAAAACCACCATCGGCCCAAACCGTTCCATATTGGTCAACAGCTAAAGAATTCAGGCGTGGAGATTCCATCGGAAGGATAGAATTGGTTTGGTCAAAACACTGAACGATCGTATCTTGGTAACGGCAAATATTAAATTGTCCATAGGTATAAGAAGTGACCCATATACTGCTATCCACCGGATTGGTAACGATATCTGTCGGATATAAATACTGTAAATCATTACTAGGGTGTCTGATAAATTCATCATCAATCAAAGTATGAAGATTATAATTTCCGGCTACAACTACTTGATCGAGCATGTTTAACGTTAGTACATAGGCATTAAAAGATCCTATTTCATCTAAATAATGGGTCCAAATATCTCCATCAAAGCGAGTAACACCTTGATTGGTAGCGACCCAAATGTCATGGTTTTTATCAAGTAAAATATCATTGATCCTATTGTCAGGAATAGAAGAATTTCCACGATTAAAATACTGATTGTTTTTTGTTCTAAGGTCGTGTTTGACCAATCCACCGTCGGTGGCTAGCCATAGAATATTTTTGTCTTGAATAACTTTTTTAACCTCACGAGTGCTGGTATAATTTACCCAGTTGGGATGTTCTTGTGCGAGAGAAAAAAAGGAAATGAAGAGAAAGATTAGAACGATAAAATTTTTCATACTATGGTTGTTTTAGTACCCGTGATTTTTTATAAATACTTATGCTTACACAAGCTAACACGAAACTTTCGGTAAAAGAGTTGCTTGGCGTAATTTTTTTTAGTTTGGTAGTAACTAACATTTACCAAAAAAATAATGAGAAGGCACTGACGGTTTATATATTCAATGAGGTGGAAGTTTTTCAAACGCAAGCGCAAATTCAACTTCAAAACCAAACACTTCTATCGTGTTTTCTTGACGAGCTACTTTTGCTGTCATGTTGTTGGCAGTTTTGGATGGTCGAATTATTTTGATTATAAAAAAAATGTTCCTCATTTAGCAATTTTGCTATTGCCCTTGAAGTTGTTTTTGAAGTTGAAAAATAAGCATAAGTAGTCGCTAATTTTATATACCTAATAATTTAGTGTCTGCTGGACTAGAGACTTATAATAAAAATACATTAAAAAAGCGATATACCTGATAAAAGGCATATCGCTTTGACAAAACATCGATTATGATTTTTTTATTCTTCCTCTTCGATATCAAAGATGAAAGTAAGTTTTCCACACTGTTTAGCAGGAGCCGTATAGTCGCGTTCGAAACGATAATCCGAAGCTACTTTTCTAGCTTTACGCAAAACAGATTTATTTTCAATAGTAGAAAGTTCTTCGTTTAACTCTGAGAAAACTACTTTTCCACTAGGATTAACACAAAGGTTGATAACGATCTTTCCTGTTTCAGTAGTAATCCCTTTTACGTCTGCTCTTTTGATAACTCGACGGCCAAAGATTCCATCACCAGAAAAATCCATTCCCTGATCACCTTCGTCGGCTACACCGTCCGTTTTTGAGTCACCACTTTCTGAGCTACCTGTTTTACCTTCGCCGGCGCCGCTAGTACTTCCACTGGTTTCGTTCCCTGCTCCAGAAGAAGAAGTTGGCTTCGCTTCAGTTGGTTTTTCGACCGTAGTTTCCTTTGTAGGTTTGGTCTTTTTCTTTGGTTTTTTTACAGGCACTTCTGGAATTTCTTCTACGATTTCCGGTGGTGCTTCTACTGGCTTATCTGCTACTGTAGGCTTCGTTTTTACGCGTACTTTAGACTTTTTATCTGTAAGTATAGGCTTCTTTTTAGCAGTAGGAACTGGCTTTGGTTTTGGCTTTGGAGTTTCTTTTACTTCTACCTTTTCTACCACTTCTTTGGTTGGACCATTCGCTTCTTTACTCTTCTTTGTAGAAGATTTTTTAGCAGCACTTTTAAAGTCTCTAAAGTCTACAACCACTGCGGTCATCTCTGGTTCCGGTGGTGTTATATTCATAAAAGGAAATAATAACAACGCTAGTAATCCAACGTGAATCATCGTCGTAATTCGCTTGCTACGGTTGCGGCTTTCTTTCGCTTTGATTGTTTCTATGGTTGTACTAGTCATAATAAAGGAGTTTTAATTCTTTCAATACATCATAGACCCGTGAGAATAGGAAAGGTTAAATCCAAATTCTATTTATTTAGTTAAAAAACTCTTAAGAATATATAGAAGTTGTTTAAAAATGAAGCACAATGGTTACGAACAAGTCATTGATTGTGGCCACCCATCCGCATTAGCGGTTCCCTCATTTGATGCACTGTCGTGCATCACCCTGCGGGTTCATTCGGTCATTTCACAAATTTATCGGCACCATAGCTTTGGCTATGAACCTCAAAATTTGCATTGTTTTGACAATCAAGCACTTATTCTCACCTTTTGTGAACATTCTTAAACAACTTCATAGAGACTCACCGAAAAACAGGAAAGAATTGCGAAGGGAACTGTATCACAAAGTGTGTCATTTTGCCAGCCCGCACCTCGATCTCCGCAATACTGCGGAGCAGGCTCTAAAGGAAGCCATACCCGCTGACACACTTTAACTGAACAGTTTCATTGCGAATACTCGCTCATTGGCTGCGTTTACTCATTTGCCTATCAAATCACTGTTTTTTACCCTGATATTGCTTCTAAGTTTGATACTTATTTAAATAGTCTCAATAACATTTTATTATTTATAACCTGAAGAAGTTTGTAATTTTTGTTGAGCAATTCAACGACTCAACAATTCAACGATTCAACAAAAAAGAAATATCATGAATGTAATAAAAGAAAAAATGATGATCGTTTTCGCCTTTTTAATTTTTGGTCAGTTAACGGTTTTTGGACAACAATATACTTGTTCAGCTTCAGCAGGAATCTCATATCTCGTAACCGCAGCTTCAGGATTAAGTATGCGAGCGGAACCAGATTTACGTTCTGTAAAAATCAAAGCAGTACCCTTTGGAAAAGAAGTAGTCGTCTGCCCTGAATTTGCAGGTCCTGAAGAACAAATAGAAGGAACCGAGGGAACTTGGTTGCGAACTTATTACCGTGGAGAAGAAGGCTATATGTTTAGTGGTTTTATGGAGGCACAACCAGAAGTAAAAGTAGTCTTACCGGAAAGCTGGTTGGACGATGGTCGAGAGAAAGTATATCAAGGATTGTATCGTACCGAACTAGGGGATGGTTTTACGGAAGAAAGTTTTAGCATTCGTCCCGTGGAGATGATTACAGATACCGTGCAAATTATTGGAGAAGATCCATATACCTATCAGCGCATTGCAGTAGATGACCGACCTGTATTTTTATTTTCAGGAATCGAAACTGGTCAAAACCGTAGTATTAAAGGTAAGCAACTGGATCATAAATTTCTCTACCCTGGAGAATCGGTTTCTCTCACACTGGATAACGGACACTACCATGTTTACGCAAAAGGACGAATCATGGAAAATAAAACGGGAGAAGATATTAATCCAATTTCGATGATCAAAAACTATGAGTTGCATGTACGTCGTAGCGGTCACGATGGCGATCGAGAAGATCAGGTAATTTATAAAATGGATATTCCTTCTTGGTATATGGATGGTTACCAAGGTGGTGTTTTTATCCATTGGATGGGAGACTTGGATGAAGATGGTGAACTGGATTTATTATTGTCAAAATCTGAAAATCCAGAATGTTGGGACATTATTTTCTTCCTTTCTTCAAAAGCAGAACACGGCCACTTTTTTAAGCAAGTAACAAAGTATCAAGAGTGTGGAGGTTGTTAAGGGCTAGTAGCAAGAAGAACCATAATGATGCATAGATTATTTTGCATTGTTTGATGCATTTATTTTTAAACCCTGATTCACCTTAATAATAAGCACAAGTTTTTATAGATTGTAGGATGGGCCTGCCACGGTAAAGTGGTGGGTCTTTTTTAAAAACACAAAAGTAAGTATCAATGATTAAACAAATCAACGATTAAACAATTAAACAATTCATATCTTTGTTTAAAAAAAAGATATGGCATTAATAAAGACGGTACGAGATTGTACGCCTGTTTTTGGTGAGAATTGTTACTTAGCAGAAAACGCAACTATTGTTGGAGATGTAACGATGGGAGATGATTGTAGTGTTTGGTTTCAGGCAGTAATTCGAGGAGATGTACATTGGATAAAAATCGGGAATAGTGTCAATATTCAAGATGGTGCGATTCTTCATGCGACTTATCAAAAAGCACCAACGTTGATAGGTAATAATGTTTCAGTTGGACATCGAGCGATCGTACATGGATGTACGATTGAAGATAATGTATTGATTGGAATGGGAGCCATCGTAATGGATAAGGCGGTTGTAAAAGAAAATTGTTTAATCGCGGCAGGTGCAGTGGTGAAGGAAAATATGATCTGTGAATCAGGTTATATTTATGCAGGAGTTCCAGCAAAAAAAGTGAAGAAACTTTCTACGGAAGCTTTTGAAGGAACCGTCCTGAGAATTGCAGATGCTTATAAAATGTATGCCAGTTGGTTTTCTTAGTTGGATAATTAACTTGAAGCTGTTTAAGAATGTTCACAAAAGGTGAGGATAAGTGCTTGGTTGTCAAGACGATACAAATTTTGAGGTTCGTAGCCAAAGCTACGAGGCCGAAAAATTTGTGAAGTATTGGCAATCAATGACTTAGCCGTAACCATTGTGCTTCA
>CALKJE010000059.1 GCA_937995675.1 uncultured Saprospiraceae bacterium | reverse complement strand
ATTACTCTGGAGTACCGGTTCTTCCAATTTCCAAATTACCAATCTTGAGGATGGCCTTTATACCGTTACAGCTACGGATCTAGAAGGCTGTACAGGAGAAGAAACTATTTTTCTAGGGATCACTAATAACGAAGACCTTGTTGAAATCAGCGACTTCACTATTTTTCCCAACCCAAACAATGGTGACTTTCAGGTTTCTATTGAATTAAAAAATCCAACCAACTTTTCTTTAAAATTAGTAAACACCTTAGGTCAAACTATTGTCTCGGAAGAATTCAGAACGGATAAATTAGCTAAGCAATATAATTATTCAAACTTGGCGAGTGGTATTTACTATCTTTTATACACGGACCAATATGAGGTTGAAGTAAAACCTATTGTCGTTAAACAACGATAATCCTACCGCAGAATTTTCACCAAATCATCGTCGTCTCGCCAGCCTCTTCCCAACGCTTGCTGAATAGTTGGCTCAGGATCTCTTACTTTGTTTAAAGCTCCTATTACTTCTGGTAAACGATAGTATTGCAGAATCAAAATGCTATTTCTTTTTACACTGATATTTTTGTGGCTTAGATTTTTTATACAAAAAGGTACGACCGCAAGTTCTGAAAATCCTTTCCGCTGTAAAGCTAATATAGCAGGAAGCAATTGATTTAATAATTGGTTTCTATTCTGAATTCTTAATAAGTTTGCCATCCAAGATTGCTGTCCCAAACGAGGTACCAATACTCGGATAGTTTCTACTGCTTCTATTCTTACTGCCTCTGTTGTATCTCCGGTTAATTTAAAAATCCTTTTTAAAGTATCTGGATTAAATTGTGTAAATCTTTTAGGAAATTGAACAGACAAACCACTAATTTGATCCAAGCCAAGTCTCCGCACAAACGGTTCAGGATGATATAAACATTCGATAATCATTCCTAGGGTATTCGGTTCCCAAGTTCGATCTAATAAACTAGAAAGATTGGTTTGTGGACGAACGTTTTTATGATGCTTTACCGCATTAATCGAGCGGATTAAAAACTGCTGAGAAGAAAGTAACAAGGAGGAATCTTCTAAACTTTGAAACCTAGTGAGCAAAGAATTGACCCGATCACTATATTGGTCATCCAGAAAGGCGATGGTTAGTTTATTGGCAATAACCTTTTCATTTATGCCTTGTTTATTCAGAACTGCATGTGCTGCTTTTGCTGCAAAATAATTTTTTCCAATCAAGGCTTTCCAAGCGATCGTTCGTACTTCTTCGGTGTCATATTCACTCAAAGCGGTGATTAAGATCTCCGCTTCTCCCTCGCCCATTTCTCGTTGTGTCTGATAATGATTTAGCAAAAAATCGTAAACCCTCGAATTCTGAAAACGGGCTAATCCTCTTAGCATCAATCCTCGAAAAAAAGTGGCTTTCTCTATTGGCAATTCCTTTAATAACCAATTCTGCGTTGATGCTGTTGGATAAAGATGTGCATGCTGATAAAAATGTCGGAGTACAGATCGATCATTTATAGTTGGCCAAAGATCACCGATAATTTCAGCAGGCAATTGCCAAGGATAAGATCGTACATAACGAAAACTTTCTTCTAATTTTACCGGATCATTACTCATCAATCCTGCCAATCCTCGCCAATAGTCCCCACTACCTTTTTGAGAAATATCTTCTTTAATTTTTAAGTAAAATTCTCTGAGCCATGGATCTGAAATGAGCGATAAAAAATCATCAGGAGATTCTGTTCCTAGTTCCGACGCTCGTTCTGCGATAGAATTACTAATTTGAAGGAACTCATCTGTTTTCCAAAAACCTAAAATGGCTAATGGTATTTTATATCGCAATAATTTCTTTTGAGATTCAAGTTCTAGTAAATATTTTTCCGTATCCTTACCTTTGGTTAGTCGCTGCGCGTTGACAGGTAATTTCAAGAAGGGTAATTCTATCTTTAGAACCTCTCCAAAGATAGAATAGGTTACCCGATACTGATAATTTTCAGAATTAGCAACGATGGTAATACGGTCCGTAAGGATAAAATTTTCGGGTAACATTACTGTAAAAATATTAAAATTTTGAATAATAAAATTCTCCGCATTCTTTGTTTCCTTTTCCTGCTCAGTTGGATTACTCCGGTAATTCTATTTGCGGATTCGACCGTAGATAAGGAAGCGCAAATTTTTGGTAAAAAGAGAAGAGCAGCAGAAAAAAAAGCAAGGAAAGCCGCTGCTGCGAGAAAAAAAGCGATTCAGGAATTAAAAGAAACGCAGAAGAATTTAGAAAGTATTCATCAACAAAATCAATTGCTAGATCAACGCAATGACTCCCTTCGACTCATTAGGTCTAGGTTGAATAACTCGTTATATGAACGTGAGAGAGAACTTGAAACGATGTATCAATCTCGCCTCGAAACAGAACGACAACTTATCGAAAGTAAACGAATTATGGATTCACTAGAAATGCGATCCATCGTCGATTCCTTGGAGATCATTCAGCAAAAACTAATTCTCGATCAACAATCCGTAGAAATACGAGATCAGGCTTTATTGCGAAATCTTTTTATTGCCTTGGCTGTGATTCTGGGTTTTATCGCTTTTAGTTTGTATTATCGTTGGAAGACCATGTATAAGTTTAATAACTTGCTAAAAGAAAAAAACAATATTATCCTCACCGAACAGAAAAAATCTGAAGCTTTATTACTTAACATTCTTCCCCGTTCGATTGCCGAAGAACTTAAAAAAAATGGCGCTGCGGAAGCCAAACGGCATCAATCCGTTACCGTCTTATTTTCTGATTTTGTCAATTTCAGTCAGATTACTGCCAAGAAAAATCCTAAAACGCTAGTTGCTGATTTAGATTATTGTTTTAAAGCTTTTGACGCCATCATCGAAAAAAATAATTTGGAAAAAATTAAAACCATCGGTGACGCATACATGTGCGCGGGAGGATTGCCCAATTCCAACGATACGCATGCGCATCAAATCATGCAAGCTGCTATCGAGATGCAAGCTTTTTTAAAAAACTGGGCCGCTTCCAATCAAGATAATAAAGTACCAATTTTTAAAGCTCGGATTGGAATTCATACAGGTCCGCTGATCGCTGGTGTGGTAGGCGACAAAAAATTTGCTTATGATATTTGGGGTGATACGGTCAACATCGCTAGCCGTATGGAGTCTGCCGCAGAAGCTGGACGAATCAATGTCTCAAAGACTACTTATGAATTATTGAAAGATGATTTTGATTTTATCGCTCGAGGAAGCATCGAGGCAAAAAATATAGGAGCGATGAATATGTATTTTTTGAAGACGGAGTAAAACGAAAACGACGAAAACGGAACGAAAAACGTTTACTAAACTTTAAAAATTTAGTAAACGTTTTTCGTCCTAAATAACTTCTCAACTTTATTAATATCTCCTAATTTAAAACCCAATTCTTTCCCAATAATCGGATGTCTAAATTTTATTTCCGTTGCCCATAGCCAGAGTCCTCGAATTTTGGATCTTTCTAATTTTCCATAAATCAGATCTCCTAAAATATCATTTCCCAAATGGGATAGATGCTTACGTAATTGATGCGTTCGTCCGGTTTTTAGCGTCAAGCTTACTTCGCTTATTTGTCCTAATTTTGGATGATCTGCTTTTCGTAAAACTTCATAAATCGTTTTTGCAGAACGACCTTCTATTGAGGTAGTAATTGTTCCCGTCTCAGCAGGTAAAGCTCCCCAAACCACGGCGATATATTTTTTAGCAACTCCTCCTGCTTCCCAAGCTTGACCTAATCGAACCATGGCAGGATAAGTTTTGGCCACCACTATCAAACCGCTGGTTCCAGCATCCAAACGATGAACCGGTCGAGGCCAAGGCATTGCTTCTGTCAAGGAACTTTTTTTTAAATTAAAAGGTAAAGCATTTTCCAAAGTACGATATTGATTTCCCGAGACAGGAAGACTGGCAGGTTTGTGTAAGATCGCCAGATGATCATCTTCATAAATCACTGGAACGACTAACGGTAATATCTTTGGTATTTTTCTTGGATCGGCTAGCACAGAGGTTTCTTGTCCGGGTTTTACCCAATCTCCTGTTTTTCCTATCTCTCCATCTAATAAAATTTGTCCTCGCTTGATGGCTTTTTTAAGGCCCTTACGGGAAATAAAAATGGCGAAAAGACCTACTGCATATTCGCTAAGTCTGGTAGGTGGCGTTTGGAGTGGGACGATATGTTGGGCGATTATTTTTTCGATGATAACCGGATTATTGAAAATAGTGGGTTATTGAAATTATAGGTGTAAATCAATATTCAATATTGGATATCCAATATTGAATATTGATTAATTTACAAGCCAACTGGAATGGCATCAATTAATCGTTTTGTATAGGCTGCTTTTGGATTAGAATAGATGGTATCGGCATCGTCTAATTCTTCGATTCTACCCGCATTCATCACCATCATTCTATCGCTCATAAATTTAACCACCGAAAGATCGTGGCTAATAAAAATATAAGTAAGCGATCGTTGTTTTTGTAATTCTATCAGAAGGTTAAGTACCTGTGCTTGTACGGAAACATCCAAAGCAGAAACCGATTCATCGCAAATTAAAAATTTTGGATTTAAAGCTAAGGCGCGAGCAATCCCTACCCGTTGCCGTTGACCTCCTGAGAACTCATGCGGATACCGATCAAAATGTTCAGCCTTCAAACTAACTGTTTCCATTAGATCAATCACGTAATCTTTTTGTGCTTGTTTACCATTGATAATTCCGTGGACGCTGACGGGTTCTAAAATCGCGGCACCAATGGTCATCCGCGGATTTAAGGAGCCATAAGGATCTTGAAAAATAATTTGAATTTCTCGGCGCATCGCTTGAAGCTCCTTGGCATTCATTTTCAATAGATCTTTTCCATTGTATAAAATCTTACCACTTTGAGGTTTATTCAATCCGATGATACTTCGACCTAAAGTTGTTTTGCCACAGCCACTCTCTCCTACTAGTCCTAAGGTTTCTCCTGGATAAACAGAAAAGCTGACATCATTCACTGCTTTGACCCAATCGGTTGTTTTTCCAAAAAAATTCTTTTTAGATGAAAACCAAGTATTTAGGTTTTTTACTTCTAGTAAGGGCGGTTGTTTATAAAGTTCGGCCAGTCGTGCTACTCGTTTGGCAGGATCGCTTTTTACCGAACCTAGTTTTTCAGCAACGGAAGTCGATATTTCTTTAATGATATTTTTACCATTCTCATCTTTTTCAACTTCCATAAAATCACCAATCACTGGAAGCCGTTCTACTCGATAAGCCAGTGG
>CALKJE010000058.1 GCA_937995675.1 uncultured Saprospiraceae bacterium | reverse complement strand
ATGAACGATACCAAAGAAAAAACGACGATACAACCTTTAACGCTAACAGATGGAGCTGTTAAGCACCTTCGCCGCATTATGGAGGAGCAAAAAGTAGCTGCTGATCATGGTTTACGGGTAGGTGTAAAAGGAGGCGGTTGTTCTGGCTTTTCTTATATTCTTGGTTTTGACCAAAAGAAAGAGAATGATGATGTCTACGAAGTGAACGGAATGCGTGTATTTATGGAAAAGGCACATGCCATTTATTTATTGGGGATTGAGATTGATTGGCTAGAAGGTTTAAACAATCGAGGATTTACTTTTAATAACCCCAATGCTAAAGAAAGTTGTGGATGTGGAACTTCCTTTTCTGCCTAAAAAATATTCTTTCTAAAAAAGAACTCCGTCTCGAAAGTATTCGAGACGGAGTTTTTTTATGTCTATTTCCTAAGAGTGATTCTTAGTTAATATTTGCTACTTGGTGGCTAGTTACTTCTGTACCAACTCTAGTAGTTACGATGTACATTTGCTGAGTTAAGCTAGTGAATTCTTTTTCGAAGAAATCAGGAGCTTCACCTGCTTGGAAAGAAACTTCAAAGATCACTTTACCTAAAAGATCAGTAATCTTAACAGAAGAGTTCAAACGTTCTGGGTTTGACACATTGATTGTAAATGCTTCGCTAGCTGGGTTAGGGAAGATTACGATGTTTCCGTTATTAGACTTTTCACGCATTACTTCGATAACATCAGAGTATTCGTAAGCACCATCAAAGTCCATTTGCTTTAGACGGTAGTAAAGGCTACCAGGACGGTTGGTCTTATGTAAAAACTCATAGCTTTGAGTTTCGTTAGTTGTACCGTTTCCGTCTACAAAAGCAACAGTTTCGAAAGAACGAGCATCTACGCTAAATTCAACTTCAAATCCGTCGTTGTTTAATTCTGAATCAGTAACCCATTGTAGTGCGATACCAGACTCTATATTACTTCCTTTGAAAGAAGATAGTTCAACTGGTAAAATTGCAGTAGCACAAGCTTCACCTTCTTCAGTTGTTCCACTCGGGTTAAAAAAGATAGGAGCACTCTCAATCATGTCTCCATTATTACATCTAACACAGAATCTGAAATAAGAAGGAAACGATACTCTAACAATGTTACCTGGCTGTGCAGGAGTAATTTCAGTTTGATTTCCTCCACCAGTTGTACCTGTTACATAGAAAGAACGAGCGACGCCACCACGTCCAGCACAAGCAGCTGCAGCACTACCAGCATTTAAGCTAATAGGAACATTAGGACAAACTCTGTAAGGAACTGTATTTCCTGCAGTGTAAGAGAATGTACCATTCGTATACGATACCGTTCCAGATAAGTCTACCTGAGCGGATAAATCTAAGGAGGTAGCCATAAAAAGGCCTAACATTAAGAATAATTGTAAAATTTTACACATGTCTTTAAGATTTTATGAGAGATTAATAAATTGTATGTCAATTTGTGGATAAATAAAGTCTACATACCGCTTATTAAATGGAATACTTCAATATCCAAAGGATATTACAAGTTTCAATGTTGAGAATTTAAAAGCTTTTTTGGGTATGTGGAACTAGGTTCTAAAATATTAGAATAAGAACAAAAATTACACAGTAGTCTACGAGCGTCCATAAATAGTAATGTTTGAACCAAAGGTCAAGCAATCCAGAATTCTGTACGATTTAATTAACGTAGGCTAAAAGTGTTGAAGTTGATTTGGGGAAATTAAAGTATCACTTAGTATATAGAATTAATACTAGAGGGATATTTTAGTTTTCTCTTTTTAGGTAGCTTTTGGGAGCTTTACATTCCAATAGGTTGCAATATATAAGATATTTCTTAATAAAAAAAAGAAAAAAGAAAAAAAATCACTCTGTTAAATCTATTACAGAGTGATCTTCATATATATTAGTAAGACTTAATATAGTCTTTACATATTTTTAATAATTTCTTTACCGAATTGAGAGCATTTTAGAAGCTTAGCTCCTTTCATCAATCGTTCGAAATCATAGGTAACTCGTTTAGAACGGATCGCTTTTCCAACGCCTTTTACAATCAGGTCAGCCGCTTCATTCCAACCTAAGTAACGGAACATCATCTCTCCTGAAAGGATAACAGAACTTGGGTTTACTTTGTCTAATCCAGCATACTTAGGTGCAGTACCGTGTGTTGCTTCAAAAATCGCAATACCTGTATCGTAATTGATGTTTGCACCAGGTGCAATACCAATTCCTCCTACCTGTGCAGCAAGTGCATCTGAGATGTAGTCACCATTCAAGTTAAGTGTTGCGATTACAGAATATTCAGCAGGTCTTAAGATAATCTGCTGTAAGAATGCATCTGCAATAACATCTTTTACTAAGATTGCTCCTTTAGCCAATGCCTTTTCTTGCATTTTGTTGGCTTTCGCTTTTCCGCTTTTAGCAGCAATTCTATCGTACTGTGCCCACGTCCAAACTTTATCGCCATACTCGCGCTCCGCTAATTCATAACCCCACTCTTTGAATTTACCTTCTGTAAACTTCATGATATTACCTTTGTGTACCAAGGTAACTGAAGGAAGACCTTCTTTGATGGCATGCTCAATAGAAGCACGAACTAAACGCTCTGTACCTTCCTTTGAAACTGGCTTAACACCTAAAGAAACCGTATCAGGGAAACGAATACCTTTGGCTTTCATATCCTCAATTAAAAACTTTCGTAGTTTTCTAAGCTTAGCAGTCCCAGCTAAATATTCAATACCAGCATAGATATCTTCTGTATTTTCTCGGAAGATGACCATATCTACATCCTGTGGACGCTTTACTGGAGATGGAACCCCTTTAAAGTATACAACTGGACGTACACAAGCGTATAAATCTAGTTTTTGTCGTAATGCTACATTTAAAGAACGAATACCTCCACCTACTGGGGTAGTTAGTGGGCCTTTGATCGCCACCTTGTTCTTTTTGATCTCACGGAGAGATTCAGTAGGTAACCATTTGCCTGTTTTGTCAAATGCTTTCTGTCCTACTAGGATTTCTTGCCAAGCAATCTTACGTTTTCCTTTGTAAGCTTTATTTACCGCTGCGTCAAAAACTTCAATGGCAGCCGCCCAAATGTCCGGACCAATACCATCACCTTCAATAAAAGGAATAATTGGATTGTCTGGAACGTTTAGTACGTTATTCTTAAAAGTGATTTTCTGTCCACTCATTTTTTAATAAAATTTAGTGATTATACCGGTTAGATAATTGATTAATAATTTTTTATCGAAAATTCCTGCAAATGTAGAAATTTTATTTCTTATTTGATCAATCTTCTTTTTAAAAAATAATTAACACCCTTTTCAAGTTATCTATACGTCTCAATTGTGACAACAGATTCGTATTTTTGCTGTTTATTAAAAAAAACATATTCTTATGATGTTAAGAAACTTAACGCTTCTTTTTTTCTTTATTACTTCTTTAACCATTTCTCCACTTCTAGCAGACGATGGCGGTCATAAAATTACCGTAGAAATTGAGAATTTCGACCAATCCGAAGCTTACCTTGCTGGCTATATCGGTGATACGCCGTATATCCTAGATACCGTAGCAATGAAAGATGGAGTCGTTGTTTTTTCTGGAGAAGAACATTTGGAGCCAGGGGTATATTTAATTGTATTACCTCCTGATAATAAGTTTATTCAGATTTTTATCGATGACCAAAATCAGCATTTCACCCTAAAAGCCAATTACTCTAAATTAGACGAACAGGCTTTTACCATCATAGATTCTCCTGCCAATAAATTATTCTATGAATATGTAAATTTTCTTTCTAAAAAAGGTCCTGAAGCTAGAGACTTACAAGAAAAAGTCAAAGCTGCCCAAGCGGAAGGCAAACCAACGGATAAATTAGAAGAACAACTAAACAAAGTAAATCTTGATGTAAAGAATTATCAACAAGAATTAGTAAAAAACAATCCAGATTCACCGGTATCTACTTGGGTGAAATTTGGTTTTGAAACGGATATTCCTGAATTCACAGGTGAAGAGGGAGATGTACAATTTCAACGCTATATCTATAGAAAAACACATTTTTTCGATAATGTGAATTTTGCAGACTCTAGCCTCTATCGCAATCCAATGTTGCAAAAGAAGATTAACTATTATTTAAATCAACTTACTCCTGCAACGCCAGATTCCATTATTGTTTCATTGGATCATATTTTAAATAAAGTCAAACCTGTTCAAAAAACTTTCCGGTACTATTTAAGCCAATTGCTTAACCAATATGCAGAAGAAGCTCAAACAAAGATCGGAATGGATGCAGTTTATGTGCATTTAGTGGACAATTATTACGCTCGCGGATTGGCTCCTTGGGTAGATAAGGAAACACTGGAAAAAATTATGCTAGAAGCGCAACGCCGCCGCCCTACCCTAATTGGTCGACGAGCCATGAATATTGAAATGCGAAAAGAGGATGGTAGTAAAATTTCGCTCTATGATATCGAAAGTAAGTACACCGTCTTGTACTTTTGGCGATACGATTGTAGCCACTGTAAAAAATCCACACCACATGTTGTTGAATTTTATAATAAATTTAAAGACAAGGGTGTAAAGATCATGGGGACTTGCGTAAAAATGAAAGAAAAAGATATGGAGGAGTGTTGGAAATATGTGCACGAAAAAGAGATGGAAGATTGGATCAATGTGGTAGATCCGGGTAATTTATCAAAGTTTACGGCTAAGTATGATACTCGAATTACACCTAGAATTTTCATTCTCGATAAAGACAAAAAGATTTTGATTAATAGACTTGGTGCAGAACAATTAGAAGAAGTTATGGATCAAATCATTGAGGAAGACAATCAGAAACTTAAGGAAAGTTTGGAGAATAAATAGTCTTAATTAGTTGATTGGTTAATCGGTCTCATATTTACGCAGTTGCTATGGCGAAACCGTTTAACCAATCATTAAATAGAATATCTAGTTTTTTATTTCTCCGAAAAAATAATAACTTTACGTAACAGATTATCAGAGAACCGCTAATCAGATTCAATTAGGTCTGTTTAGCGGTTTTTTTATTGAAGCGGTTTAAGACCTTGCTATAATTTTATAATGAACGAAAATTTAGATCCATCCGGCGAACATCTCGAACCAGCCGATCAGCAATTGGAAAAAGCTTTACGTCCTCAGGCGTTAGAGGATTTTTCTGGTCAACCGAAAATAGTTGAGAATTTAAAGATATTTATTGCTGCAGCCAAACAACGAGGCGAGGCCTTAGACCATGTATTATTGCACGGTCCTCCAGGATTGGGAAAAACCACTTTGTCTCATATTATTTCTAATGAACTGGAAGCCAATTTAAAAATGACTTCAGGTCCTGTTTTAGAAAAACCAGGAGATCTCGCTGGACTGCTCACCAATTTAGAAGAAGGAGATGTATTATTTATTGATGAAATTCATCGATTGAATACGGTGGTGGAAGAATATCTTTATTCTGCTATGGAAGATTATCGAATCGATATCATGATTGATAGTGGACCCAACGCTCGAAGTATTCAAATATCGCTTGAGCCTTTTACCCTAATTGGCGCAACGACTAGAATGGGATTGCTCACTGCTCCGATGCGCGCGCGATTTGGGATCAATTGCCATTTAGATTATTATGATGTTGCCATCTTAGAAAAGATCATCAAACGTTCCGCTGGAATTTTAGATGTACCGATTACTACGCAAGGAGCGCAAGAAATTGCTCGCCGTAGCCGAGGAACGCCTCGGATTGCCAATGCTTTGCTACGAAGAATTAGAGATTTTGCTCAAATAAAAGGTGATGGAACCATCGGAATTGAGATCGCTAAATTTGGATTAGAAGCACTCAACGTTGATAGCAGTGGTCTGGACGAAATGGACAATAAAATCCTATCTACAATTATACATAAATTTAAGGGAGGTCCCGTAGGAATCACCACAATTGGTACTGCGGTTGGTGAAGAGGCTGGAACGATTGAGGAAGTACATGAGCCTTTTTTAATTATGGAAGGTTACTTACAACGTACCCCTCGAGGTCGAGAAGCTACTGAAAAAGCATACCAACACTTAGGAATTGTTCCACCTTCCCAGTCGAATACACTTTTTAGTAAATCTTAAATCTGAAAAATATTCACAATCTGTTTTATGAAATAACTGTCTTTAGAACAGGTATTTCACGAAACAGAAAGTATATTAGGTAATTAGGTTTGCAGCCAGAATAAGTAGATTTCCTCATGAAGAGGATAGTCTAAACGTTCTTATAGGTAGATCAAAATAGGTTTAGGTATAGGTTTTGAACGTTTAACTCAACAATTTAGATCAGAATCGTTTACTACGTGATGAAGTAAGATTTGCCATTAAAACAATTCCTCCTCCTAGTAAAAAACTTCCCGTCGCGATGTACAAAATAAGCATAGTCTTGTGTTTTGTAGGTTTGTAAATAGTCAATTAAAAAATATGAACGAGGGAGACCACAACACATTAAAAATACTTTTAATGCATTTTAAATGTGTTTTATTCGTTGTTGTCTTTAGGACGCAAAAAGCTTTACTTAAGTAACGAAAATTGCTACTTAAATTAAGTTTAGATTCAAATGGTATTTTATCAGGATGCAGTGTGATGGGAGTAACTAACTTAGATAGACCAATAGAAAGGTCTTACTTAAGCGTATTCTCAACTTATTAGTCTCGTTTTTTTCTTAATATGTACGATGGGATGCTGCAAGATATCATTATTTTTCAATTCCACAAAAAAAAATAAAAAAAATCTGAAAGTAATTAAAGATACTTTCAGATTCAATAAGATGGTTAAAAGCGATTAAGAATCATCATAATTTTTAAGAATTAAGATGGCTCTACAAAGTGTGTCATTCTTGCCCACCCGCACCTTGATCTCCGCAATACTGCGGAGCAGGCTCTGAAGCCTGCCTGGATGATCAGTCAGACAGGGAAGCCCAGCTAGCTGACACATTTGACGGAACAGCCTTGTAATTTCTTTATCGTAAAATTACAAATCGATGAGATTCTAAGTTTGTGTTTGTTTTTATAGATAAAAAATAGATGCCATTCTGAATATTATCCACCGAAACAGAAATCGTCTCTGAGTCATCTAGGATTTCCTCTTTTATAAGTTGACCAGCAGCATTATGAATCTGCATTTTCCTAAAATCACTTTCAGAAGCAGGTAAGTCAAAATAAAATTGGTCTGCTCGAACTGGATTTGGTCGAATAACCAATACTCCCCTATCCGTAAAGTCCAATGCGATAATATCTCCAATATAACTTACCGTTCCATCAAAATCAGTTTGCTTTAGACGATAATAATTTGTTCCCACTAAAGGATGCTCATCTGTGTAAGCATATTCATTCTCCGAAAGCGAGGTACCTTGGCCATTAATGGTGGCCAACGGCTGAAAAGTCCGGCCGTCAAGAGAGCGCTCCAACGTAAAATAATCATTGTCCAATTCGCTCTCTGTCGTCCAAATCAGTTGAGCAGTGGTTTCTTTTTTATAACCTTTAAATTCAGTTAAAGAAACAGGAAGACTAATATCGAAGTTTCCAGCTAGCATCACATTGTCTATCGCAATCATCCCAGCCCATGTACTATTTTCTCCATCAGAATAATTAAACCGAACTTGGAAATCAGCATTACTATACGCCGAAACGTCTAAGCTTTGACTATTCACACAACCAGTTTTCCAAATGCTAAAAAATCCACAAGGGTTGGTTTCCTCTCTAAACACTTCTTGCCATTCAGTTCCATCAAAAACATCTACTGAAAAATAACTTTCTGTTTCTACTGGTTTATTATTAAAAACTACGAATGGATCTGATGGATCATCTACTCGATCAAACATATAATCAAAATCCAAAGTCAAATTGGCAAAAGTACTCAGATTCATATTTGGGGTAATAATAGAAGTCGCTCCAGTAAACACATCTTGACTAATCACGTCGTCATCAAAATAAATCATATTCGTACTGTCAATCGTCGCTCCCAGCGTGGCGGCAGTACTATCAAAATCTGTTTTATAGCTGCTTATAAATCTTCCACTACCTCCCCAACTCCATTCGTAGGGGAACGATAGATTTCCAGTAGTAGTCGTCACTTCCCAACCACGAGGTAGACCTGTATCAAAATTTTCTAAAATCTCCAAACTACAATCTCCTTTTGGTGCCGTGTATCGGTAAGTAGAAGCACAGTTTTCTCCTTCACCAGTTGCAGGAAATACAGTTAAGTCAACTGGATTTCCATCGGCAATTAATCCTGAAAGCACCATCTGTCTTGGACTATTTCCATAAGGATAAACAATCGTAGACGTATCTGAATTCACCACCACTCGATAACCATCTCCATTGCCTCCTCCGTGCGTCAATCGCACCAATAAATCATATGTACTGGTAAAATCAAAACAATCGATTACTCGTACTTCTAAAACTTCAAGATCCGTCGTTTGATCCGTCTCAAATAATACATTTGCATAAGCACTAGACGATCCATTACTACATTGAGATTGAACCAACACTTGATAAACTCCACAACGCTCAAGCACCACGCCAAAATCTACCGTAGGTGTCGTAGTTATTATGGTATCTAAATAAATATCATTAACTACATCTCTTAAAATTGCACGATACTCACCTGCCGTATTTGAAGACCAATTAAGAATGATGGTAGAATCCGTTTGTTCAGTGATAACCAATCCACTAATCGATGGACAGTTGTTGGGAAAACAATCATCAATACATTCTAGCCCTGGTAAAAACAGCCCTAGTGCTGCAACATTATTACCATCACAATCTAAGGTTCCATCCGACCAATCCGTTGCCCCTTGATTGACTGGATCCATTAAATATGGTATCCGTCCATTGAGATCACAACCATCGTTTACTTCATAATTGTGTTGTAAACTAAAGTTATGACCAATTTCATGAGAAGCCAAAGAACGTAGTAAGGCAGTGGTATTGGTATTTTTTTCTAAAAGATGATAAGGCGAACTGGTACAGATGGAACTCAACGTAGCCAATCCGATAACGCCGCAATCTTCATCAGAACAGATATCTCGAGTGGTCCAAAGTTGACCAAGATCATGTCCTCCACTAAAACCATCTGCTACGGCCCAGTCTCTAAAATCTGTCAATAATTCTCCTGCTTGATCCGAATCCGTCCAAGGATCACAATCTTCACAAGTAGAGATAAGATGTTCGGTCAAACTAAAAAAAACATCATCTGCAAAATCACTTTCATTCCAATCACTATTAACTAATGATAAAATTTGCAGAGCTTGTAAATGAGTTTCCATGATGCCACCCAAATCTTCTACCATCGAATAATCTGAAGCTATGGCAATTTCTGCTCGAAAACAAGTGGAGGTTTCAGTAGCTGGTAAGTTTGTATTTCCACGAGGGAGATCACGCGCTTGAGATGAAGCACATCGTCCAGGAGTATCGTTAATTATTTTGCTAACTTCATAAAGTACAAAAAGTCCATCCTTTAAATTAGGATCAAATCGGTTGGCCGATTCAAGAAAATATTGTTGATCACCCGCCCGAATCCAAAGGCTTAGATAGTTTTCAAAAATGGTCAGACAAACTTTACCGCCGCCCTCAACCGTTCCATGAAAAGTGGGCGTCGGAATATTAGAAAGCATGCGTAATCCGGAAGTAGTCAACGTGTTCAATTGAAAATCTGGACTTCTTAATTCATTAGGGGATAATCGTAAAGACCATTGATGTTCATCACTGAGAAATAAATTAATCTGGCCATCGGAAGATGGTGCCCTTAGATACGTTTCCAGATCAGAGACGGATATTTGGTAAAGTTGATAATCACTAAAAAATTGATTTAATTCAGTCCGATCAGGTTGATCAATGGAAAAGCCAAGATAATTGAGTTGGGAATAAAGTTGGGAGGACATGACGGACAGGTATAGCACCGCCATCAGCAGGGTTAAGTTTTTCATTTGGAGTATGTTTATTATTTGTAAATGGCAGGACTGTTCCGTACCGAACAGACCATGCATTTGCAAGATAAGACAAATTCTTTTTTTTAAAGAATATTTTATTGACAAATATGAATCAAGGGTTGAAAAAACGATGGAACTATTTAATAACTAAGCGAATATTATAATTGTTTTCTGCTTCTTGCTATTGGATTCTTGCTCTATTCTATCGCAGCCTAATAAAGAAAAAGGGCCAGAAACTTCACTAAAGTTATTAAGAGAATAAAAACCAAGCTATTAGTTTAAAACTCCTGCTGTAGATACGCTGTCATCTAAATCTACCTTTTGATGAGCAAGCTTCCTTTAGTACAAAAAACACAAGCCATCGACTTTTCTATTCGTAGTATTTCTTAAATCTCATTTTTGCTTGTAGAGCTGTTTCTACAGCTGGAGCTGTAAACGAACGCTATTATTTTTGTTTGCTTTTAAAAGTGATTGGGCTTGTAATGGTAATAACCAAAAAACGGCAAGAAGCACTTTTCAAAGCTCCTTTTTCTTTGTAATTAAAAAATTTAACTCCTGATTAGCATTAAAAATAAAAAACGGATTATCTACCTAATGGTAAATAACCCGTTTTAGAAAATCTTAATTATTAAAATCTATTGTTTTACAAACATCGTTGTCCAAGCGCGATCTTCAACGATAAAGCTTACTTGATAAACACCATTTGTATAGTTAGAAACATCAATAGTTTGATTGGCAACACGATTAAAGCTATTCACCAATTGACCTAAATTATTATGAATTAAAATCTGATCAATGTTTAAATCAGACTTAATAAATAATTGGTCTGTTACTGGATTAGGCATGATCTGAATATCATTTGCTAGCGTAGGATCATTGGTATTTACTAGGTCAATAATATCTGCTGCATATCGAGGTAAAAACTGGTAACCAGCATCGAAAGGTGGATCATTAGAAGGGTTGAATTGTCCACCAATACCAATAGCATCAAAGTTAGAAGGCAAAGTGGTTCCAAATAGTTCTGTATCTGCATCAATCCGCATCGTATACTCATTCGTACCATCTGTCACCGTATAATTATCTCCTGCCCCACCTGTAGTTACACTAACGATGGTTAAGTTATTGATTCGAATTAGCTTAGACTCTTCAGATTCTCCTAAGTCTGTCGTGAATTCTGGTGCGAATAATGGATTTCCACTTGACAATAAAAATACAGAATCTGCATTTATTTGTTGTAATCCTCTAAATTGTCCAATTCGACCAATTACAGATACTTCATCACCTTCTGCTACTGTATAGCCATAGTTTGTATCACCACTAAATACTGCGATTCCATCATCGTTGTCATTTTTATCCACGATGGTAAATAATAATCCACCAGGGAATAAATTTACACCATAGACAACTCCTCTTAATTCACAAGTCACCGAAGAAGAATCCACGACTCCTTGAGCATCGGTTGTTGTTACATCTTGAATTTCTAATAGTGGGTAGAAGTCAGGGTCAATTCCATCGTTATCTACAATCGTAATGACCATATTACCAGTAGAACCGATTACTGCTCCATCGGCATCCGTCAGATTGAGAACAATTGTTTCAGAACCTTCCACATCAAGATCATCCAATAATGTAAAACTAAATATTCCATCACTAACACCGCCAATATCATCACTACCGAAGGTAACCAAGCTATTATTTAAAACATAATCTATTCCGTCCGTTGCCGTGCCACCAACGATATTCAGCATTACAGTAGCCGTATCCATAGCTCCAATATTTGCCATAGAGATACGGAAAGAAGGCGTTCCTGCACCTTCACCAACATCATCTAACGCATTTTCAAAAAAGATATAAGGAGTATTAGAACAAGCATCGTTGGCTGTACCTGGTGTTGCATAAATTAAGTTTCCGCTGCCACCAGAGACTACGTTCGTATTAGAAGTAGAAAAACCCCAAGATTCTGGCTCATTATTATCCGATTCTAAGTCACAAAGGCTTAAAGATGGACCTTCTCCGTCTGCAATTTCAGGCCATCCTGCCGCATCATTATAAATTACCCTATCCACTAATGCTCCATTCGCATCTAGCAAAGTAATTTCTTCTCCTGCATCACTCAAACCACCAGAAGTCCAAGAAATAGCATTGGTCCCAAAGGTGGCGTTAAAAGCGGAAGCATTTTCTACTACCAACATATATTCTCCGGGCTGAATCATCATCGCCGGAAAAGTAAATTCAACACCCATAGCAAAGGTATATCCTTCTAGGTTGACAGGATCATCTCCAATATTCGTTATTTCAATAAAATCAAAATCATTACTTGCACCTGGAATATTGTACATAATTTCAGAAATCACGATATCGTTTGGTGGAACTGGAATTACCGTAACGGTTCCAACCATTCCAAAATTAACGTGTGGATCACATTGGTAGTTATACAGTCCTACTTCTGTAAAGGTGTGGCTAAAAGTCCAAGCATCACTAGAAGGGCCACCATTACCAAAACCTTCTGGATTACCAGGATAAGTAGCTAAGGTACCGTTTACATTATGGAAGCCACCAGTATTGACCCATTCTACGGTTTCTCCCACAAAGATGGTAATATCCGCAGGAGTAAAAACATTACTTGAAACTTCTACCGTTACATCGGTCGCTGGGCAGCTAGCCGTATTAGCAGCACCTGGTGTTCCAAGTACTTCTACTCCATCAAGGATTACTCCCGTCGGATTGGTGGCATCAAACCAGTTGACTGCATTATTATTGTCTTTATCTGGGCTACAAAGTTCTAAAGAAGAACCGTTTCCATCTGCTCCAGTAGGCCAAGGGAAACTATCGTCAAATTCTACCATATCTATTTCCGCTCCACCTTGATCAGCTAAAGTAATGGTTTCTCCACCATTGCTAAGTCCACCAGCTGTCCATTCTATAGCTGTAACACCATAAGTGTCCATCATTGCTTGAGCATCACCAGCAACTACCAAGTAAGCATTCGCTCCAATAGAGGTACCTGCCTCAAATTCGTGCGTAAGACCTTGGGTAAAATTCCATCCCGTAAGATCTACTGAGCTATTGCTATTATTAAATAATTCGATGTATTCCGTAGAATCCTGACCTCCGTCTGGGGAATTGTACATAATTTCATTAATGACAATCTGAGCCTGAGTAAGACCAAGGGTGAAAGCCAGCAAAAAGAGGGTTGTAAACAGTCTTTTCATGTTATTTTTTTTTAGTCTATCGAATATTTAAGGTATTCAATAGATGGATGATCAATGGTAAAATTTATTGTTTGAGATTAAAGAAAACGATATGTTTTCAAAGTGTACTAAGTAAAGCTGTTTAAGAAAGAAGCAAAATGATTGCAAATATTATCAAGCAGCCGTACTGCGAAAATAATACAATTAGTTCATATCCGTGGGCAAATAAAATGATAACTTCTGACAAGAACTCCTTTTCTCAAGTGTAGCAATACCTTAATCCCCTTCTATTTTTAGGAGGTACTTTTTTTAAAAGGTCTAAATTTTAACTACTGATTCGCATTTTTAAATAGTTTTCAATCTGTTAAGCTGTTAAAAAATCAATCATTTAAT
>CALKJE010000057.1 GCA_937995675.1 uncultured Saprospiraceae bacterium | reverse complement strand
AACCACAAATGAATTATGGAGTCTTGTCAAATCAACGTACGATTCAAAAAAAATAAGCTTTGATTCCATATCACAAACTATCAAGGTATATACCGAAAATGATATTATTGCTCGATCCACTGATGGTCAATCTGGGTGGACATTTATACCTATTAGATCCAGAGAATTTTCTACCCTTAAGGACTTTTTACCAGAAGCATTATTTGAAGAACTAGGGTACGTCGACGAAGCGGGATCTTATCAAATTAAAAATCAAAAAGTATTTTATCACGGAAAAGAATTGGAAGGCTGCGAAGCGGCGACCTTTCGTCGAATTGGATCATTTCACTGGACGGATAACAAGTCTGTTTACAGGGCAGGAAAAAAAATACCGGAAGTAGACATTGAAACCTTTACAACGAATGATGGAGCGGCAAGAGATAAAAATCATGTTTATAGCCGAGATAAAATAATCGTAGGAGCAGATCCGATGAAAGATTTGCTGGAAAAAGATAAGCGGAGTCGGACAACACAAAGATTCAACTATTTGAGAGATAGCCAGTTCATTTACTATAATCGAATAAAGTTGGAAGATGCAGATCTCAAAACTTTTGAAATATTACGGTATGAGGATACGATCGGTCGATATAACTGTTGGGGGAGAGATAAGAATCGAGTCTACCATAATAGTTATGTAGTCGTAGGAGCCGACCCAGAAACCATTACCATCCTTAATCGTAATCAAGCAAAAGACAAAAACGATGATTATTTTATTTTGAATCGAAACAGAATAAAAATAGATCCTGCCACTTTTGAAATCCTGTCCGATGGTATGATAAAAAGTAAAACGGGCGTTTATTACGGGAACGGAAAATTATTAAAAGAAGCAGATCCGACATCCTTCGATTATCTCAACGGCCTTTACAATAAAGATGAAAGTTCAGTTTTTTATCAACAAAAAATTATCGAATCGGCGGACGTGAATAGTTTTCAGATAGCCGAAAATCGTTACTATGCCCATGACCAAAATCATATTTTTTATAAGGGAAAACCTATAAAAGAAGTAGACCGTTCCTCTTGGGTTTTACTATCAGAAAAATATTCAAAAGATAAAAATCAAGTTTATTATATTGGTATCGCACTCAAAGATGTAGACGCAGAAACGTTTGAAGTAATCACCATAGATGGTTATAAATATGGTAAGGATAAATTCGGAAGACTCAGAGATAATTATCGATTAAAATGATCCTGATCTCAAATTACCAAAAACAAAAACGAGTAAAACCAAACTAGCTTTACTCGTTTTTCAATATCAAAAAATCCGCACATCCGCACATCCGCACATCCGCACATCAAAAAATCAATCAATCCACCTCAAGTCCCTGCCGAATCCCCTTCTCCACCGCTGGAACACCTCGCTTCATCCACTCCGGCTCTTTCCCACCTTTCAGATAAAAATCGAAAAACTGCGACATCCGAATATTAAAATCCATTCGATTTTGACGTTTCACCGGCCAGTGTGGTTCATCATTATAATTCAACATCCAAGCAGGTTTACCCAATCGACGAAGTCCTACAAACATCTCAATTCCCTGATACCACGGCACTGCACCATCTTTGTCATTATGTAAAATTAGTAGTGGCGTTTCCACTTTATCCAAGAAGAAAATCGGTGAGTTTTCTAGATACCGTAATGGCTTATCCCAGATCGTTCCACCAATTCTACTTTGTGTATTTTCATATTGAAACATCCGACTCAATCCCGATCCCCATCGAATTCCACCATAAGCACTAAACATATTTACCACCGGAGCACCCGATTCTGCACACTTAAATAAATTGGTTCGCGTCACCATATACGCCACCTGATAACCGCCCCAACTATGTCCTTGCAAACCAATATTGTCTTCATCGACAAAACCTTTTTCAATCAATTTCGTCACACCAGGCATCACCGCATTGTACGCACTCTCGCCCGGATATCCTACCCGATATTTAACGTCCGGATTAAAAATTAAATAACCTCGATTGGCATAATAACTATAGTTGATCGTAGACCGATGTGGATACGGTGCTCGGTGTCGATACAAGCCTTGCGAACTCCGTTCATAAAAATTAACCAGCATTGGATACTTTTTATTCGGATCAAAATTCGGTGGCTTGATCAACATTCCGTCCATCACTTCTCCATTTAAATCGGTCCATTGAAAGAGTTCCGCCGTTCCCCAACCATATTCCGATTGTTGTGGATTTGCTTCACTGATTTTTTTAATATTTTCAAACTTAGTATTGGTCAATTGTAAATCAGGAAATTCCGCAAAACTCTCTTTTGTGAAAATAAGAGCATCTGAATTTTTAGCTTTGGTAACTCTTCTTGTATAATTATTGGGTCCACCAATGAGTTTAGAAATAGTACCAGTCTTAGTATTTAAATTTACATAACCACTTGTTTTGTCAACATGATTAAAATAGTGGAGTAGTAAAGGTTGGCCCGGATCAATCGTTCGTATTGTTCGATCTAAACGAATATAACGATAGGTCGTATTATTTTCTCTTCCTTTGGTCAGTCGTTTTTTATTGGCTGGATTTTTTGGATCTACCTGCCAGATATCATATCGGTCATAAATATAGAGATGACGATCTCCTTTGGTCGATCCGGCCGTTCCATAACTGCCGGGGAGCATCGGACGATCATTTAATTCGTCATAAAAAGGATGGGTATTATTATCTGTCAATTTTCTAGTTTGCTGATCCGTGATGGTGTAAGCATACCAAGCGGTATCTGGAGAACTATACCAATAAACAAAATTTCCTTCCGCCGAAAAACGAGGACGAGCGCGCAGGTTGGTTCCGACGGTTTTGCGTTGACCAGAATTTTTATCAACTAAGTAAAAAGATTTTACCGTTGGATAACCATCCCAACTACTAGAGATAGTGGCAGAAAAATCATCAATAGCTAAAATATATTTTCCGTTACCTTCGTCTGCGAGTTGGTGTTCAGGAGCAGTAGCATTCGTTAAAGCAACGGACTTTTTATTACCAATATTCCAAGCATTCAGATAGGTCGCTTTTTTATCATCGTCTGCATTTACTTTTTGTTGGGTATGTAATCTTGCATCTTTATAATGCCAAACCTCGACGTTGACAATATCTTCTTTTAGTAAACTCGTATCTTGTAAAATCGGGAAAGGAGCGGTACCATAAAATAAAGTTTTACCATCCTTAGAAAAACGAGGTTGATAATTTTCAGAAAGAAAAGTTGCAGAAGGATTATTGCTCGTCGGAGTGGAAGAGGTAACCAGTTGCGCAGCACCTCGACCGTTTTTCCAATAAAACAAAGAAAGCGGTCTTGCCTTTACTTTAGTGGTATCCAAGTCAGCGATAAAAGCGGCTTGCTCGCCTGTTTCATCCAACTGTAATTTTTTAAATTTTCCTTTGCCTTCATAAAGGGATTGTTCTTTTCGTTTACCAAAATCAAAATAATAAACCCCAGATTTAAAGCCATCATATTTGCCAGAGTTAGAAAAAATCGCGGAAGGTTTTTTCTTCGCAATTTTATATTTTAAAACACCAGGATAACTAATTGTATTTTTAGTTTTTAAATCATAAAACACCAAGAGTGTACCATCTTCCTTTTTTTGTTTTTTTGGTTTTTTAGCTTTTGTATTCGTCGTATCCGTTTCTACCTTTTTCTCTGGTTGAATCGCGATGGCTTCTTTTTTATAAACCAACCACTGATCCCATTCCTTTGGTAATTGATAAGATTGTACATCCGGAATCGTGGTGACAGAACGATCCTTCAAGTGATAAATCACCAGACTATCTTTCGGTAAATCATCTTTTTTGACTTTCTGTTTTTTTAACGCTCTAATAGTATCAACAGCCGTTGACAATTTAAAAACCAGCCATTGATTGTCCGCGCTAATCTGAGGTTTACTTCCGCGATGAAAACGAATCGTATTTCCAGTAGCTCGGCTATATATGTGCAAGGTAGGATCACCGGATTCGTTACCGACATTATACACCACATATTGTCCATCATTAGAAATTTGAGTTTCTTTGATGGTATTCCAAATGTTAAAAGTTTCTGGCGTCATCGTTTTAAGCGATTGGCCAAATAAAGATAAGTTAAGTAAGGAAATAGCAAAAGCTAAAAAATACTTCATGTTTTGATGCGTTTTGATGAGACAGTTCCTTGAAGTATGTCAGCGGGCAAGCCTTCCTTTATAGCCTGTCCCGAG
>CALKJE010000056.1 GCA_937995675.1 uncultured Saprospiraceae bacterium | reverse complement strand
CTTTTAAATCAACCCTCTAGCTTTTAATTCTAGGTATTTATTAATAGAATTGACGGCTAATTCTTCTGGTCGAGTCAGAATGGCTTGAATACCAAATTTTTTTAATTGTTGAACCATGGCCGTTTTTTCGGCGAGGTAGTTTTGGGCAATGGTCTGCATATAGACTCCTTCGGTGTCCTTTACGTCTTCTTCTGAGAATTTTCGAATTTCTGAATTATCAAAAAACACCACCACTAATAAGTGTAGCGTATTTATCTTTCTTAACACGGGAAGGGTTCTTTCTAGTGCGTAAGAACTTTCGAAATTGGTAAACAGCAACAAAAGACTTCTTCCTTTAATAAGTTTTCTAGAAGCATAATAAAGCAATTCATAATTAGCCTCTCCAACGCGTTCTTGCTCACGATACAAGGCAGCCATGATCTTATTAAGTTGGTTTGCTTTTCTTTCTGCTTTGATCGTCGTACCCATAACATCTGAAAAACTTAGTAAGCCCGCACGATCATCTTTTTGTAAGACAATATTAGAAATGACGAGTGATGTATTGACGGCATAATCCATCAGACTCAATCCGTTAAAAGGCATTTTCATGACCCGACTTTTGTCGATCACACAATAGACCTGTTGTGCTCGTTCGTCTTGATAAGCATTAACCATCAAACTACCACGTCGACTACTTGCCTTCCAATTGATGCTACGATAGTCGTCTCCACGAACGTAGTTTTTGATTTGTTCAAATTCATAACTATGACCTAATCGGCGAATTTTTTTTATCCCTTTTTGGTTGGTAACTTTATCGAACGCTTTGAGTTCTAGTTGTTTCATTTGAATAATTGATGGATAAACCGGAACGCTCATCGGCTCGGTAAACTGTGTGCGACGTTGTATAAATCCAATCTCTGAACTAAGGTAAATATTGATAGCACCAAAAACATATTCTCCGCGTTGCAATGGTCGCAAATCATAGTTAAGTGTTTCTCCTTTTTGACCATCTAATTTTAAAATGATTCTGAAATCACGTTTTTGTAATTGGACTGGTAATTCGTCGATTATTTCGAGTGATAATTGTTGAGTAGAAACATTAGCAAGGTCTAAATGAATCTTATTGACGTCTCCAAGAGATAAAATTTTTGGTGCACGTCGTTTGGCACGAATGAGTTCTTTGTTTTTAAATAATAATAAAATGTCTACCCCAAATAAAATGATCGACATCAATAAAATTGCTTGGACAATTGGAAATAATATTTGAATAAAAAAGCTAGTCGCAAATAATCCAGCGATTATTGCAAAGCAAATAAAAAAGCGATTCGTTAAAAAAATATTATTCCAAAATTTCATGTGCGAAAATTATTTTAAATTTGACCTATCTCGGAACTTCAATCTTTTTCACAATATCATTCACGACGAACTCCTGATCGTAACCTTCCATCTCTCGTTCGGGCGTCAAAATAACTCGATGATTTAAAACCGGATAAGCAACATATTGAATATCATCTGGCGTAACAAAATCTCGACCATTCATGGCTGCGATAGCTTTAGCAGATTTTAAAATGGCCAAGGAAGCACGTGGCGAAGCACCTAAAAATAAATCTCCATTATTTCGGGTGCCGTGAATGATTCCAGCAATATAATCGAGTAGATCGTCTTTGATATGTACTTGCTCGACTAATTGCTGACATTCTCGCATATCTGCTTTGGTACAAACTGCTTTTACTTCCTCTTGAACGGTTTGCTTAAAATCCTGACGGAAGCGATAAAGGATAGATTTTTCTTCTTCCAGGTTAGGATATTGAACGATTATTTTAAATAAAAACCGATCTAATTGAGCCTCAGGTAATTTATAAGTTCCTTCTTGCTCAATAGGATTTTGAGTAGCAATTACAAAGAAGGGGAAATCCATCGGATAGGTAGTTCCATCGACTGTGACTTGAAATTCTTCCATCACTTCAAACAACGCCGCTTGGGTTTTGGCAGGTGCACGATTGATCTCATCGATGAGTACCATATTAGAGAAGACAGGCCCTTCTTTAAAAGTAAATTCAGAATGCTTCATATTAAAGACCGTGGTTCCTACTACGTCAGTAGGCATCAGGTCGGGTGTAAACTGAATTCTTGAAAAATCAGCTTGTATGGTACGAGCGAGGAGTCGTGCAACCAGCGTTTTAGCGATGCCTGGTACTCCTTCTAATAGAACATGTCCTCCTGAGAAGAGTGCCGCAATTAATAGGTCAACGGTATTGGATTGACCGATAATAACCTTGGATAATTCCTGTCGAATATCGTTTGTTATTTTAGAGACTTTGCTCAAGTCTAGCCGGTTTTCTTGCCAAGTGTTTTGTGGTTGTTCTTCCGGAGTAGTCGTTGGGTCGTCAGACATGATGTTTTATTTACAGTTTTTATAAAATTTATCCATTTCTAAATGGAAGTCTATCAATGTTTGTTCGGAAACAAAACTAGAACTATCAATATTTTTATAATAAAGAAAAATTTGATCAATTACGGATGTTGGAACCTCAGATTTGGCAGCGAGGCGATTGAAAAATTCTGCATCTCGTTCATTGGTATTTATATAATATCGATCGCGAATGAAAGATAAAAATAGCGTCATTTTCTTCAGACATATTTTTCGATGATTACCTTGTTGATAATAAATTCGGCCAATGGTATTAATAAATTCGAGTGAACTATTTTTATTTTTTTCTAATACCGGAATGATTCTTTGCTTGCGACGTGATCTAAAAATCAAGAATAAAGCTGCGGTAGCTAGACCAGTATACCAAGCCCATGCGAGTGGTGGTTGACTCAAAATATAAGATAGTGGTCCTTCTGAATTTAGACCTCGATCCATATGACCATCTCGATTATTTCGATCTAAGCTTCGAGCGATTCCTAATGATAAACGACTTGCTCGATCCCAGTAGATATCACCAGGAGGTAGATGTGAAAAAACGAGTGATGCATAATCTACGGCAGGTGTTTTTAGTAATTGAATATTAGAAAAAGCAATAGGATTTGTATGGAAATAAAAATGGCCATTGCCATATTTTATTTTGAAATAATTAACCAAGGTATCGTTTAATTGACCCAATGCTACTGGACTGTAATATTCATCACAAAAATATTCGGACTCGACATAATGCCAACGGTAATCTTTGACTTTTTTATGGCTGATATATTTGAAATCATATAGATTACTTGTATCTGCGAGCGAAGGATGATTAAAACTTAAAGTAGCGGTACTATCAGAGATGTTTGGATAGCGGTAAAACCAATAATCAGAACACAACTCTTCAAAAAGAATAGGTTTTATTAGAAAAGGAATATCCTTGCTGCTGATAAAGGCATTATTTCCTCCTTCTACAAACCGCAGTATGCGATCCATTTCTAAGGTGTCTAAAAACATTCCTTCTCCAATGAAAATATAATTGGTGACGGCGGATAATTCCACGGAATCAAGGTCTGGTAAGTCCTCAGCAATTCCTTCAGAAATTTCATAAAAATCGTATTGAGGATCATATCCTTTAAGCAATTCATAGATAACATGAGTGCCATAAGGGTTTTTGGCTTCTTTGTAATTTTCTCGCCAAGAATAGCGGGTTTGTCCGTCCCGAAAAACAAAAAACAAAATAGATAGTACAACGACTACTGCACCTAAAACCCACCAAATATTTTTGTTTTGCATTTATGGGGTTTTTAGATGGAGAGATGGTTTTTTGTTAGAGAGACTTTTGGCGGTGTCGATCCATTTTTGAAATGCTGGTTTGACTTGTGAATAGTCCGTTTGCGTAAAGGTGTTTTGCCCAAACCAGATCCTTTCGAAGGCAGAAGTTGCTTGTCGAAAAGATTCTCCAAAATTGGTTGTATTGACCTTGGTCACATAAACGTGATTAGTTTTATTCTTTTTGTAACGAATGATCTTTTTTTGCGAAAGTGTTTTTATAATAGCCAAGTAATGTAAACGAATAGCGAGTCGATAGTTGCCTTCATTTTCTGCTTGAAGAATAAATTTGTCTAAATCTGAAACTGCGAGATTGGTTTCTACTTCTTCAAGATCGAAGCTAGTGGTTTTAGGTATTTTCTTTTTCTTTTTGAAAATATTTTCTCCTCGAATAAGAGAATGAATGATTAATCCAACTAAAATGACGATGAAGCATCCGAAAATAATTTTCACCAAACCATTCCAAACTTCACCTGCTGTTCCTCCTAAATTTCTTGCTCTTTCTTCAAGGGAAGCATTGTCTCCTCCTAAAGTATCCCCGACATCTTCGTTGATATTGTCTAGGTCATCTGTTGAGTTGCGATAGTCTATTCCTTTAGTTGCTTTTTTCCAATTGGAAGTCGTGAAGTCACGAGACTCTAAAGTAGTGGTTTTAAAATTTTCGTCTGGAGAAGAGGTTGTTTTTTGACCAGTTAGCTGAACGCCCCAGAGCAAAATGCAGATTAATATTAATATTTTAGATAGAGATATATTCAATCTTTTTCTTTAACGAATTTGAATGATTAATTTTAAAACAACCACTTACCCTTCTTTTTCCAATCCCCGAATATGTTGATGTCGCCCAATATTTTCTACTGCTTGATGCAACCAAGGTGCTTCTTCTATTTCTATTAAACTAAAGTAAAGTAAACCAAAACAGAACGAAAACAAAGAAAATACAAGACAGACAATAAATATTGCTATATAAATGAGCGATCCATGAACAAGCTGATCCATTGTAGATTGTTCAACGGAAAAATTCCAGCCAATAAACTTAAGATAAAGCCAAAGAACAGAAGTATCCATGATTAGAAATAAGAGTATGCCTAAAACAGAGACCAGTAATAACAAACTGACTACTTGTCCTAAATTTTTCTTCATCAGATTAATTCCACGAGTTAGCGCAAAGAAAAAATTGGAATTCTCTTTCTGTGAAATAAAAAGCGTCATTAGTAAAAAAGGAGCCAAGAAAAATAATAACAACCCTTTAAATGATAAATCTGTTGCTAAAATTAAACAACCAATGGTTACTGGAATTAAAGTATTCAGAAAGCTAACAACATGGGTTTTAATATTTTGTTTAACCGGCGTTTTACCTCGGAAATCCCAAATCAGAATCTGCATTAAAAAATAGAAAAATGCCGAGTATAAGACAATGTTAATAATAGGAATCAAAAAAATAGATTCGTTATGAAAGTATTGTCCAAGATGTTTAAATGCGCCGAAAAATTCTGTCGGGAAACTAAAAGCCTCATTCAATGGAAGTTTACTAATAACAGAGACAATGAAAGCATAGAGAGAAGCAACTCCAGCACTATATTTCAAAATCGTACTTAAGTTTTTTCGAATAATACTAAAAGCATCCGTTAATATATCTCCAGAAGATTTAATTCTATTGTAATTGATCGAAAGATCTTGAGTAGGAGGAATACGTGTATCTTTTAGGTCTGTTTTGAATCCTTCTCTTGCTTTTTTTACAGGATAGAATACAAAATATCCTAGAATAAAAAATAGGCAAAGTAAGATAAACATAAGCCTTACGATATCTGGAGTCTCTGTATATCTGGTTAAATAACCTTCTATAAAACCAGCTGCAATAAAAATCGGAACTAGTCCAATCATTATTTTTAATCCTCTTCTTGCGGAGATTTGAAAAGCCTGAATTCTAGAAAGTGTTCCAGGGAAAACTAACCCTTGTCCCATGGTAATACCCGCAGCTCCTGCGATGATAATAGCAGAAATTTCAAGCGTTCCGTGCGTCCAAATTGTTAAAAATGATTCTTGAAAAACACCTTTGTCATAGAAAAAATGTTGAAAGCTTCCAACCATTATCCCATTGTTAACCAAAATGCCGATGGCTCCGATACAAAAGAAGGCCCCCAGTAAAAAAGTTAAAAAGGCGACGTAGAGATTATTGGCGGTAATGCCCAGCGCCATCCCAAACCTGCTCTTATCCTTGTACACTGCCATTGGGTCACCTGTTTCAATATTTTGAATGGTCATATCAACATAACTATCTCCTAGGATCACTCGCGGAAACTCAGGATCCATTTCCGCAGAAAAGGCACCAATCAACATAGAAAGAATAAAAACGGCAAAGGCGACCCTAAATGCTGATCTAGATTCGTAAACCAGTCGTGGAAGTTCATCTGTCCAAAAAGAGGTTATACGTCCAAGTGGACTTTTTTTATTTTTATAAATATTGTAAAAAATCTGCTGAGCAAGATTATTCAAATAAACACGAACAGAACGATTTGGATAAAAGGTGCGGGAATAGGATAGATCATCCGTTATCTGTACGAATAAACGGTTGAGTCGGTCTGGATCGGTAGCTTTGCGATCGAGCATCTCCTCATATTCTTTCCATTTCTCTTTATTCTGATTAATAAAGTTGGTCTCGCGCATGAATTACAGTAAGTCAGATGAATTTAAAATAATACTAAAAATACATATTATTTTGGATTATTATAAAATACCTTTGGTATAAGCAATGTTTTAAAACAACTTCACTGTTAAAATAAATCTGATAATTATTTTGAACAAGTACTTTTACCTATTTGACCATTACTTAGTATCTTGCACCAGATAATTTTGTTACTATGCCAACGATTGACATTACTACTACTCAAAACGTGACCATCGAGTACGAATTGGCTGGTCCTCAGGACCGGTTTTTGGCATTTTTTATCGATTCTATCATCATCATAGCACTCTTTATTCTGATTTTTTTAGTTCTGCTAGAAGTATGGGTTAATAATTTAGAAGCTGATGGTATGATGGGACACTTTTTTACTTTTCTTCCGATGACGTTTTTTGTGGGTTATCATTTATTATCGGAGGTTATTGCAAATGGTCAATCATGGGGAAAGAAAGTCGCTGGTATTAAAGTCGTACGATTAGATGGTGAGGAGCCGGGATGGAGCGATTACTTGTTACGAGGAGTTTTCCATGTTGTAGATACCTTTTTATCTTTTGGAATCTTAGCAGGATTATTAATCAACTCGTCAGCAAAAAAACAACGACTTGGTGATATGACGGCTAACACGGTAGTCATAAAAATAAAATTCAATAAGCGTTTTCAATTAGCGGATATTTTAAAAATAAATTCGATTGAAGAATATGAACCGACTTATCTGGAAGTGCGAAAATTGCGTGAAAAAGATTTATTGCTGATAAAGTCTACCATACATCGATATCACACCTATAAAAATCAAGCGCATACCGAAGTGATTGACAAATTGGTGGATCGAATAGTGAAAGAGTTAGATTTGGATGAAAAACCAACAAAAAAAATAGAATTTTTACAAACATTGATTAGAGATTATATTGTACTAACAAGATAACATGGGAAGAAGAAAAAAGAATCGAGTTGTCCTCTTGGAGGATGTTACTATTTCCGGTTTTGCAAACAAAGGCCGTTGTGCTGGCCGTACTCCGGAAGGAATGGTTGTATTTGTAGAAAGAACAGTACCCGGCGATGTCGTAAACGTCCGAGTAACTAAAAAGAAAAATGGTTTCTTTGAAGGATATCCGTTAGAATTTAAAACATTATCTAGTGAACGAACAGAACCATTTTGTGCGCATTTCGGCGTTTGTGGAGGCTGTAAATATCAAAACTTACCTTACGAAGTACAGCTGAAATACAAACAAGAGGTAGTAGAACAAGCTATTCGACGCATTGGAAAACTAGCGGAAGTACCCGTTCTACCAATCATTGGATCGGCTAAAACTCAGTTTTATCGCAATAAATTAGATTTCAGTTTTTCGAATCGACGCTGGATCACGGAGGAGGAAAAAGAGGCTGGGGTAAGTATGGAAGATGACGTACTGGGTTTTCACCGACCTCGTGCTTGGGATAAGATTGTAGACATAGAAAAATGTTGGTTAGAGGAAGAGCCTGCCAACAGTATCAGAAATTACTTACGACAATTGGGGCGTGAGATGGGACTAAGTTTTTACGATGCTCGTGCGCAGGTAGGTTGTCTACGTAACGTTATCGTTCGAGTAACAACCTTAGGACAGGTAATGGTTATAGTAGTTTTTGGTCAAAGTACGGAAGAAGAACGTACTAAATATCTTGATGCTTTAGCAGAAAAATTTCCAGAGATTACCTCGCTTTATCTATGTGTAAATACCAAGCTAAATGATTTTATTTTAGACTTGGATATTGATCTATACAAGGGCGCATCAGTGATTGAGGAAGCGTTAGGTTCTGTCGTTTATCGGATTGGCCCTAAATCTTTCTTCCAGACCAATACGACACAAGCCATTCGACTGTTTGATGTAGTAGTAGATTTTGCAGAACTAACAGGTACGGAAAATGTTTATGATCTGTATTGTGGTATCGGAAGTATTGCTTTATATGTAGCTGAAAAATGTGCACAAGTAGTAGGAATTGAAGAAGTGGAAGCAGCAATCGATGACGCTCGAATTAATCAGGAATTTAATGAAATTGAGAATGCCGTTTTTTATGCCGGTGATGTTAAAAATATTTTGAGTGCCGAATTTGCAGAGACGCATGGAAAGCCAGATCTTGTTATTACGGATCCTCCTCGGGCAGGAATGCACCCAAAAGTAGTCGATATGTTGCTCACACTAGCTGCACCAAAAATTGTTTATGTCAGCTGTAATCCAGCTACCCAAGCTCGAGATTTACAACTACTTCAAGAAAAATACGAAGTAGTCAAAATTCAACCAGTGGATATGTTTCCACATACCCAACATATAGAAAGTGTGGCATTGTTGGTTTTAAAAAGCTAGAAAAATATGAAACCGGAAGAAAAAAAATTAAAAGAATTAGAAAAAGTGGTACGTCCTCATCAACAATTATTAGGACAGGCCAGCGATAGCGTGCTTCACCAAGATATATCGAAATATCCCATTTTTGTAGCCAGTAAAAAAGGCGTTCAAATAGGGATTCCACTGCTTAATCCAGCTGCATCGACTGGAGAAATATTCCTATATATTTCGACATTAGAAGAGTTTGCAACCAAAAATTTGATCAGTAATGACCGAGTAGATAATTTCCGTTCTATCTACAAATCTCCCAGTGATTTCTTCTGTATTTTTTTAATTGAAGATATTGGCGCAACTTTTGTTTTTTTACCTCGTGTTTAGTACCCTCATCCCCCCTGAAACAGCTAAACGAATTTCCTGATCTTGAAAGATCTTATATCCCTTAAGTCAGCATGATGGATATTCATCAGGAAAACTTATTTCGTAAATTCAACTAAATGTGATATTTTGAAGGAAAATCTAACACAAGAAGAAAGCACCGTAGTGGGGACTTCTATAAACGATCAGAATGTAGCTATGTATCAGGAGATTTCAGATTATGAAGCTCAGAATAAGATATTACTCATCGAGGACAACCCTGGTGATGCTAGATTGGTAGAGGTACTGCTCTCAGAATCGGATTTGTTGGATTGTAAGATTACCAACAAAACCAGCCTGACAGAAGGTATGGAGGCCTTGGAACAAGAAGATTACGCGGTTATTCTATTAGACTTAACGCTACCTGATAGTCGTGGTTTTCAAACATTAGAAAATTTACTAGAAAAATTTCCAGATGCTAACGTGATTGTACTTACCGGACTTTCCGACAAAAGTATGGGAATCAAGGCTGTTAAGGCGGGTGCACAAGATTTTTTAATAAAAGGAGATTTTGATTCTGACCTTTTAGCAAAGTCGCTTCGTTATTCGATAGAAAGAAGTGGTGTTTTAAAAAGATTAGAACTTACCCAACGAATTGCACATATTGGGAATTGGGAATTTAATCCTGCTACAAAATTATTAAAAGCTTCTGACGAAATATTTCGTTTGTTAGGCATTCCTGTCAAGAGCCTACTCACCGAAGCAGATCTAGAAGATGCTACTTCTCCACTTTATGTTTTTGGATCTATCCATCAAGAAACCTTGCTGAGAAAAAGTATCAAAAAAGATATTATCATTAAGCAACCGGAAGGGGAACGTCGCTATGCTTTTGTCCACTGTAGTGTAAATACCAATGCAGAAGGGAATCTTGTTTTGATGGGAATCATGCAAGATATGACAGAGCGAAAAAAAGCGGAAATGGAAATGATCCGTAGCCAAGAACGCTACCAAGAGATTTTTTCCCGTTCAAATGATGCGATTTATATCGCTAATCTAATGGGAAGCTTTGTGGATTATAATGATGCAACACTTGAATTAATCGGCTATAATCGAGAAGAAGTAAAAATGTTGGATTTCCACTCTTGCTTTTTTCCACTAGATCGTCGGATGCATTTTATGAAAGCATTGCAACAGAAAGAAGACATCAATGATTTTGAAGTAGAAATAGAACGCAAAGACGGGACTCGAAGATATTGTGTGATTACAGCAACGCCTACTTCCAATGCTGGATTATTAGGATACAACGGAATTATTCGAGATATCACCGAGCGTAAGCAAGCAGAAGAAATGCGTAAATCACGAGATATTGCGCAACAGTCTGCTAAAATGAAAGAGCAGTTTATCGCCAGTGTGAGTCACGAGATGCGTACACCGATGAACGCGATCTTAGGAATGAGTAATCTCGTTTCTCAAACTAGTCTAGATACAGAACAGACCAATTTGGTAAGCGCGATCAAACAATCTTCTGAAATCTTACTTGGAGTAATTAATGATATTCTAGAAATATCAACATTACAGAATGGTAAAATTCAATTTGAGTATAAAGACTTTGACCTACATAATCTGTTGGATAATTTGGTTAACATGATGAAGTACAAAGCACAAGAAAAAGATCTTGTCTTTGAACTACATGTAGACGAAAGTGTGCCGAAGGTTATTCATGGAGATAAGCTAAGACTTAATCAAATTCTAAATAATCTAGTTGGTAATGCCGTTAAGTTTACGGATAGTGGTGCGGTTAGAATTTACATCAAAAATGTAATAGAAAACGACCAAGCAGTTAATCTTCACTTTGCAGTGGAAGATACTGGAGTAGGAATTCCAGCAGATAAGTTAGATGCGATCTTTGAGACATTTACGAGAATTAGAAACAAAGAAAGACTCTATGAAGGAACGGGACTTGGATTATCCATTGCCAAAAACTTGGTAGAGCAACAAGGAGGAAAAATTGGCGTTAAGAGTGTTTTTGGAGAAGGATCGACTTTCTTTTTTGATTTGGCTTTTGAAAAAGGAGAATCATTTGAAGTAGTAGAGGTAATAGAAGAAGAAGAGAATCTAGAATTGAAAAATGATGGAGCCATCCGCCTTTTACTAGTAGAAGATCATAAGATGAATCAACTAGTAGCAAAAAAGACGCTAACGAAGAAGTGGGAAAAGATTCATATTACCATTGCGAATAATGGTCAAGAAGCAGTAGAAACCCTAGAGAAAAATGCAGATACTCCATTTGATATTATTCTAATGGATATTCAGATGCCAATTATGGATGGATATGAAGCTACAAATCATATTCGTAATAAAATGACTCCCGAACTGGCAGCAATGCCTATATTAGCCATGACGGCACACGCCCATATTTCTAAAGACGAAAAGTTTAAAGAATATGGAATGGATGATTTTGTCCTTAAACCATTTGAACCTGAACAATTATTTAATAAAATAGCGAAGTATGCAAATCGGAACAACAAGTAGTAAAATGAACAGAAATAGCTACCAATTTATCAACTTAGAGTATCTTGAACTGATGGCTGACGGCGATCCAGAAATGAAAGTAGTCATGCTGGATATGCTAGTAACAGAATTGCCTGAAGAACTTGAGAAAATGCGTAAGGAATTTGATGAACAGTCTTGGGAAGTACTAGGCTCCACCAGTCATAAAATGAAATCTACACTTTCTTTTGTAGGTAATTCAATGATGACAGAGGCTAATAAAGAAATTGAATCAATTTGTAAGGAAAACAATAATCCAACTCAAATTGGGGAAATGATCAAGACGATGGAGGCATTAGTACCTGGTATTCTTCTAGAAATTAAGCAAGAAATGAATAGTCTTGCCTAAGAAGAAGATCAAAAAATGGTAGTAATACTAACAATCTTTGATATTTATCGTATTATAGATCGATTAATCCAAAAAAACAGTTCCAAAAACAACCCAGTTCCAAAAACAAGGAGTTACTATGACTATTTTGATATGCGAAGATGAAGAGATAATGTTGACTGCGTTGGCTTTCCGAATACGTCGTCAAGGCTTCGAGGTAATTACGGCAGAAGATGGTAGAGAAGCTATGAAGAAGATAGAAGAGCATAAGCCCGATATTATTGTAACTGATATTATGATGCCCCATCTTAGTGGTATTCAATTATTAGAAACAATGCGTGAAGAAATGAATTCGGAAGTACCGATCATTATTATCTCTGCATTGGAAAGGGAAGAAACGATATTGGAAACATTTCGTAAAGGAGCCAACGACTTTATTGCAAAGCCATTTAAACCAAATGAATTAATTTTAAGAATTAAAAAAATTATTCAAGAGAAAAATTTATCATAATGAAAGGAATTATTTTAGCCGGTGGTCTCGGTACCCGCCTTTATCCGTTGACGATGGCAGTCAGCAAGCAGCTAATGCCTGTTTACGATAAGCCGATGATTTATTATCCGCTTTCTACCTTAATGAACGCAGGTATCCGAGAGATTGCTATTATTTCGACACCTTACGATTTGCCTAAGTTTGAGAAATTACTTGGAGATGGTTCGGAGATTGGTTGCTCTTTTACTTATATTGCTCAGCATGATCCTAACGGATTGGCACAAGCATTTGTATTAGGAGCTGATTTTATTGGCAATGATTCTGTTTCGTTGATCCTTGGTGATAATATTTTTTACGGTGCTGGACTCAATGAATTACTTCGCAAAAGTTCTGATCCAGATGGAGGAATCGTTTTTGCTTACCAAGTAGCTGATCCAGAAAGATATGGTGTGGTTGAATTTGATGATAATTTTACTGCCCTGTCTATCGAAGAAAAACCAATAAGTCCAAAATCTAATTACGCGGTTCCAGGACTTTATTTTTACGATAATTCGGTAGTGGAAGTTGCTCGTAATTTAGAGCCTAGTGCACGAGGAGAATATGAAATTACGGATGTAAATAAGCACTACCTTGAAAATGGTAAGCTAAGCGTTGGTGTATTAGGACGTGGAGTTGCTTGGCTGGATACAGGAACACATAAGTCGCTAATTCAGGCTGGACAGTTTATCGAAGTAATTGAAGATCGACAAGGTCTGAAAATTGGATGTATTGAAGAAGTTGCTTACGAAATGGGCTTCATCAACGATGAACAGTTAGAAAGATTAGGCCATAAATATATCAAGAGTGGATACGGCGAGTATCTTCTGCGATTATTGAAAAAAGAAGTATAAGTATTTAGAAAAAATAGTTGATACCTACTAATCAACAATAAGAGGCGATGCTGGTTTTTCCGGTGTCGCCTCTTCTATTTTTGAGCGAATTTAAATCAAAGTGTTGATCAAGTAAGGAAAGGATGTCTTGTAAATTTTCTCTGACTTCTGAGAGTTGTTGATAGATTTCTTCAGGAGAACCAGAAGTGGAATTTTGTTGCCGATGGACTACTTTTAGGTTAGGTGTATTTTTCATAACTATATTTTTTTAAGTGCGATTGCAAGTAGTTCTTGCTTGCTGTTTACTTGGCATTTTGCATAAATATTTTTCAAATGAAATTTGACGGTATTGACTGAAAGGTTGATTTTGTCAGAGATTTTTTTATTAGAATATCCAATTAATACGAACTCTAAAATTTTGACCTCCTGTCCGGTTAGGGTTGGAAAAGCAGAAGTGATAGATTCTTTTTTGGGTTTACTCTGCGCATTTCGAATTGCAACGGCAATCGTTGCTAGTAATCCTCTGTCGTTAAATGGTTTTACTAAATAGCCAGAAGGCCCTAATTCACTAGCAGCTGTCAAGGTATGTTCATCTGAAAAAGCGGTTAAGAAAATAAAAGGCAATTCGTATTTTTCGTTAATTACCTTTGCTATATCAATACCCGACGGTCCAGTTCCTAGATTGATGTCTAGTAAAACTAAATCTACAATCCGATTAGCAAGAATGTCGAATGCATTTGAGGCATCATGAGCTACTCCACTAATTAGATAGTTTTTTTGCTCCAAAATTAACGACTCAATATCAGCCGCTACAATTGGATCGTCTTCTACAATTAAGATACGTGATTTAAGCATTAAGCCGCTATTTTATAATTTCTAATCAACATACTGATGGATGTTCCATTGGTTCCAGAGATATCTAAGTCCGCATTTAATTTTCGTTGAAAGGCTTTAATCAAATGATAACCAAATGAGTTTGATTCATTAAATGGATCATCTGATTTCATTCCAATTCCGTTATCACTTACCGTCATCAGTAGTCCTTCGTTATTTTTAGAAATATCAATACTAATGGTTCCTGATTTGTTGTTCGGGAAAGCATGTTTTAGTGCATTGGTAATCAATTCATTTAAGATCAATCCGATCGGAACAATACTGTCAACATCTAAAATGATATCTTCAATATTGGTTTCTAAATTAATTTGTTCGTTAGCAATATTATATGTTGCGAAAAGATTATTACAAAGTTGTTCTAGATATTTTTTTATTTCAATGCCCGTAAGATTATTTTCTTTGTATAAATTTTGATGAATCAACGACATAGATTGTACACGAGTTCTTCCTTCATTAATCGCATTAAGCGCTGCTTTATCTTTTATCTTTCTGGATTGTAAACCTAAAAGAGAGGAGATTACCTGTAAGTTATTTTTGACGCGATGATGAATTTCCTTTAATAAAACCTCTTTTTCTGTAAGTGCTTTAGAAATGACATTGTTCTGTTCTTTAATTTTTTTATTCTGTTGAGAAAATTTAAAAAATAATCCTGCAAAAATAGTTGCTAAAAATAAAGACCCAATAATCAACCATCGCTGCTGCGTTAGACGCGCCTGGGTTAGTTCTTCTCGAATAGACATCGTTGCAATTTTTTGATCCTGCTGATCTCGTTTGTATCTTGCTTCAAGGTTTTGCGCGAGGTTTATACGTTGGATATTATAGAGTGAATCCTGAATTTGTTCCTTAGCAACCAATGCTTTGGTAGCTTTTTTAAAGTCACCAACAGTTTGAAAATATTTACTAGCAAGCACATGATAGGAGAGCTCGATATCTAAATGGTTAATTTTATCTAATTCTATTTTTGTTTTCTTTAAAATGACTGAGGTCTCTTGTAGATTGTCTTTTGCCAGCGCAATTTGCCCGTTCATTATTTTTATGTCAATCCGTGGCTTTAAATCATCTTTGAAAGAAGATTGATTTATCTTAGAAATAATACTCTCAGCCAGTTGATAATCCGACCTAGCTAATGCAATTTTTGCTCTTAGAATATTTTTATTTTCTTTATACCGTGTTAAACGAGGATTATCAAAAATGGGATTGTCTGTATTTAATAAAGCATCTGCCTCGTCATAACGTTGAAGATTAATGAGTGTATGTGCTTTGGTCGTTTCAAGTCTAGCCTTTGAAAGTTTATATTTTTTACCATCAATTAAAGCCAATGCTTTATTAGCAAATTCTAGCGCTCTTCCTTCATTGTTTACATTGAGAAATGTTTTGCTAAGTTCGGAATAGGTATAAGATAACTTAACGGTGTCATCCGAAAGGATCTTGTCTTTGAGTAATAAAAGATAATGAATGGAAGAATCTGGTTTGCCGATTCTGTTATAAAGATTACCCCATTCTATATAGTTAATATAAAATGAGTTCATTTTTTGTTTCTTTACTGCATAAGATTCCGCTATTTTTAAATAGTGTCGTGCTTCGTTAATTTGTCCATTATAAATATTAATTGATCCTAATCTGCTATGAATTACAGACAAGCGTAGGGAGTCATCTGTATTCTTTATTAGATCAACTGCTGCTAGACCATATTCTTTTGCTTTTAATAAGTTATTATTAAGAAAATTAATTTCCATTAATGCCTCATTTACAACTCCCATATTAAAGGTATCTCCTTCCTCCTTTGCTAGAATCAAAGTGGAATCCAGTTGGGCTTCGGCTAAATCATATTTACCAGCACCCAGGGACTGATGTACTTTTTGGTACATTTTAGAAGACGGGGAATGAGGATTTTTCATTTCCTCAAGCTGGAAGCCCCACATTGGAATAAGTGAAGTCAATAAAAAGAGAATTGTTATGGAGGTTGTTTTCATATAGTATTCTTTTGCAAAGCCGCTAAAAAAATAGAGTTGGATTTATCGCCTACAAAATAAGGGATCGTCTCAGATTTTTCACTGATGACCATCCCTTCATTTGACTTTTTGGGGAACTAGTAGTTTTCGCCTAGTATGTTTTAAAGGTTATTATAAGGTTTAGAGCTACTATTTCTTAGTTTCAAAGATCAAAAATTAAAATGGTTTATTTCCTACCTATTAGGGTAGGTATTTAGTTTTTTTGTTTAAAAATAAATTTGTTTTACATCTTCCCTCTTAATTGCCGCTGCCATCAAATCTGGAAACTTCTCCGGTGAGCAAGCAAAAGTTGGTATTTGTAAAGCGGCAAAACTTTCAGCCATGGACCGATCATAAACCGGTTTGCCTTGATCACTTAATGCGAGTAGTGTGATAAATTGTGTGCCAGATCGCTGAATACTAGCAGCAGTTTTTAATAATTCCCCTTTATTGCCACCTTCAAAAAGATCACTGACCAAGACCAAAATAGTATCTGTAGGTCGATCAATCATTGGCTGCACAAATTGTAGTGCCTGACAAATATCTGTACCACCGCCTAATTGAGTTCCAAAGAGGACAGAAATAGGATCAACTAACTCTGGAGTCAAATCTACTACTGCTGTATCGAATACCACTAAATGTGTTTTTAGCGATTTCAGTGAAGCCATCACCGCTGCTAAGATACTGGCATAAACCACTGAACTAGCCATTGAGCCACTTTGATCTACCAATAAAATTACCTTTTTTAAAGCTTGTCCTCGCCGACCATATCCAATCAAATTTTCTGGAATAATTGTTTTAAGATCCTGCTGATAATGCTTCATATTGAGACGAATGGTTTTATTCCAATCGATCTCTTTAAGTGTTGGTCTGCGATTGCGTTTAGCACGATGGATACTTCCTGTGATTGCTTCTCGCATAGGGTTTTTAAGTTGCTTTTCAATTTGTTTGACCAGCTTTCCAACAACCATTCGAGCAGTATCTTTGGTTCGTGCCGGAATTATCTTTTTTAAAGTTAATAAGGTTGCTACTAGGTGGATATCGGGCTCAATGGTTTTGAGTAATTCTGGCTCAGTTAGGATTTGGTGAAGTCCCAGTCTATCCAATGCATCGTTTTGCATCACCTGGACCACCTTATCTGGAAAGTATTTGCGAATATCTCCCAACCAACGATTGACATTAGGGGAAGAACTTCCAAGATTACCCTCTTGGTCTGAATCATATAGCGCATCCAACACGTCATCCATTCCTTGCATTTCTTCGGATAAGTCAGCTCCAGCTCCTTCTTCAGCGCTTTTACCAAGGATCAACCGCCATTTTTTGATTCTTTCTTCCATTGTCCTAAATATAGCAACTTCTTAGTTTAAAACTCCTTATTGTTTGCGTATCTTGCAGGTTTTTGATAAAATTATTATTAGCCTTTGTCTAACTACTTAATCTAACTAAATCAGTTATTCAGTTGAAGCAGGAATTGCAGGAAGAATTTACGGATGAGCAACAAGATGTGCTCAAATCTATTCGTATGTCAAGGATTATCTTTCCGATTCTTCTTGGCCTAGGAGTAGTGGGTTATCTGATGTGGAAACAGTATGATCCAGAGGAGTTTTCTCAGATTAATTGGAATACCCATACGACTTTCTGGATTTTGTTCTCTGTTTTTTTGTTGATTCTTAGACATTTAGCATATGCGCTGCGATTGCGGATTCTTTCAGATGGTCAGTTTAGTTGGACAAAATGTATTGAACTGATTTTTATTTGGGAATTTAGCTCTGCCGTTTCCCCTACCAGCGTAGGAGGTTCTGCCGTAGCGCTTTTTGTGCTTTCTCAAGAAAAACTTTCTACCGCTAAAACTGCGACCATTGTGGTCTATTCAGCGGTCATGGATACGATTTTTTTCGTTGGAACGCTTCCAATACTATTGCTAATTTTTGGAACGGAGATGATTCGGCCTAAGATTGATGGGATCGTTTCTTTTGATGCTTGGGGTTACACCTTTGTAGGTGCTTATGTTTTTATGGCCATTTATGGATTTACATTCTTTTACGGATTATTTATTAATCCCAAAACCATCAAAAAAATATTGATGGGAATTACTAATAATCGCTGGCTTAAAAAGTGGCAAAAAGGGGCTGAAGATCTTGGTCAAGATATGGTCGTGGCTTCTGAAGAACTACAGAATAAGAAATGGAGGTTTCATCTTAGTGTTTTCTTTAGTACTGCAACCGCTTGGTCTTGTCGGTTTCTTTTATTGAACTGTTTGATCATAGCCTTATCGACCGATATAGTTCCGTTGACTTTCTTTTCACAATTAGGACTGTATGCTCGCCTAGAAACGATGTTTGTTATTATGGCTTTTAGTCCAACACCAGGTGGTGCTGGATTTGCTGAATTGGTATTCTTTGGTTTTACAAGTGACTATGTTAGTCAAAAGGGAATTGCATTATTTATTGCTGGTATCTGGCGTTTGATGACCTACTACGCTTATTTATTGATTGGCGCCATTATCATTCCCAATTGGATAAGAAAAATATTAAACAAGAGAAAGCGACGAAAGAAAACAAATAAGGAAATTATAAAATAATAATTTTTATGAAAAAAATAATCTTTCCAGGAATTATTGCACTCATACTGTTTGGATATTTTGTGGGTAAACCACTTTATATGAAACCCTCTTATCAGCGAGGAGAAATGGCTCCTGCAATTACCGGAACCACATTAAATGGTGAAAATTTTTCTTTATCTGACCTTAAAGGAAAATTTGTCTTAATCGATTTCTGGGGAAGCTGGTGTGGACCTTGTCGTCGAGAAAATCCAAATTTGGTTGCCTTTTATAAAAAATTTAAAAGTAATAATGACGTGGACTTAGAAGTGGTAAGTATTGGTGTGGAAACAAATGAAGATCGTTGGAAAAAAGCAATTAATAGAGATGGACTGATATGGCCATATCATATTTTAGATAAAGCAGAAAGTCTGCGCTTCTTTGACTCTCCAATCGCAAAAAAATATGGTGTAAAAGAAGTTCCATCTAAGTTTTTACTTAATCCTTCGGGAGAAATTATAGGTGTAAATCTGCCATTTGCGGAAATGGAAGAAAAATTGACAGGGCAAAACAGCAAAAACTGACAGATTGACCCCAAAAGTTGGCATGGCAGCAAAATTGATATAGGTAAGGTTAACTGTTCTATAAACTAAATATTAATGCTTAAGAAAATAAAAGATATCATGAATAAGAAGCCTCAGGATTCGGAGTTGGAAGAAACGTTAGAGGACGCACTAGAAGAGAACACAGCGTCGGAAAACGCAGATGACAGTCCAACAGAAACAACTACTAATGAATTAGAAGAGAAAAAACAGGAGCTAGGAGAGCTCAAAGACAAATATTTGCGTCTACAAGCTGAGTTTGATAACTTCCGTAAACGTAGCATGAAGGAAAAACTTGAATTCATGGTCACTGCTGCGCAAGATACGATGACTGTCTTGCTTCCTGTTCTCGATGATTTTGATCGAGCTAAAAAGAATGCAGAAGACGAAAATAGCGCTGAACCCTTTAGCGAAGGAGTAATGTTGGTCTATGACAAGCTTCATAAAAATTTAGCACAGAAAGGATTAAAAGCAATGGAATCTACTGGAGAAGAATTTGATCCAGAATTGCACGAAGCAATTACTGAAATTCCTGCACCAAACGAAGAGATGAAAGGAAAAGTGATGGATACGGTAGAAAAAGGCTATTTCTTAAAAGACAAAATTATCAGACACGCAAAAGTCGTGGTAGGTAAATAAATAACGATACCTGCTAGCTGGTATAACAAAAAACATTATGGCAAAAAGAGATTTTTATGAAATCCTCGGGGTTCCTAAAACCGCCAACGAGAAGGAAATCAAAAAGGCTTACCGAAAGGTAGCGATGAAATACCATCCGGATAAAAACCCGGATAATAAAGAAGCTGAATCTAAATTTAAAGAAGCAGCAGAAGCTTATGAGATTCTTAGTGATGCGGATAAAAAAGCACGGTCCGATCGTTTTGGACATGCTGGAGTAGGTGGAAATGCTGGAGGCCGTGGTGGCTTTGGTGGTGGTATGACCATGGAAGATATCTTCTCTCAATTTGGAGATGTATTCGGTGAAGGTGGTGGAAGTCCTTTTGAGTCGTTCTTTGGAGGTCGTGGTGGAAGCACCCGTCGTAGTAAAGGACAGCGAGGTAGCAATTTACGAATCAAAGTAAAATTGACCCTTGAGGAAATTTCCAATGGTGTTACCAAAAAAATTAAGGTTAAAAAGCAAATAAACTGTAAGACTTGTAATGGTTCTGGAGCCAAGGACAGTAAGTCTGTTACAACTTGTAGCACTTGCCGAGGTTCTGGTTATGTACGTCAGGTAAAGAGTACATTCTTGGGACAAATGCAGACGACAACAGCTTGTCCAACTTGTAGTGGATCAGGGAATATGATCACAGCTAAGTGCAGACAGGTCCATTAATTCC
>CALKJE010000055.1 GCA_937995675.1 uncultured Saprospiraceae bacterium | reverse complement strand
GGTTGGCAGGGAAGCCGAATGGTGCTTGGATGCTACTAGCGGTCTCGGTGTGTGTTGCTGTGTGGGTTGGTGTTGGATAATTGAGAAGGGGTTGAAACGCTTCGCTTGTTGAATCGTTGATTTGTTGAATCGTTTCGTTTTCAATTGCTTTGATTATAGATTTAGGCCGGGTAGATTTTTTGTGAGATGGTATTTCGTTTTTTCTTCTTTTGTGAAATGAGGATCATGGCTATTTTTTTTGGAATATCTTTTTATTTGTGATCTTCTAAGTGCGTTAATTTTATTGGACAATTTGAAAATTGAGGGGCGAAGACTATCTATTTGGACTTTAGATATGTAATTACGCCGCTGAGCTGCTAAAAGATGATTGAAAGTTTCTGCTAGGCTTCCAAAAGCTATTTCAGAATATCTTGCTTGCTCTTTCAATGAAATACGAGCACTTCCTTCGGCTATATTGGCGGCAACAGAGGCACCTGATCTGCGAGCCTGACTTACCATTCCATACTTTTCTTCTTTGGGGAAATCATCTGTTAGGTCATAAATCATATCCGCAAAATCTAATGCCAAACGGTGGACTTCTAATTTTTCAAAAGGAAAAATAAACATAATTGATTGGTTTTATAAATAAAAGAACTAAGTTTAAATATACCTTTTTCAAACAAAATTTTAAAAAATATTTTCTAGTAAGTGAAATAACCATATTTTATAAATCAAATTCAACGATTCAACGATTCAACGATTCAACGATTCAACGATTCAACGATTCAACGATTCAAGAGAACTAATACAATCAATTAACTGTTACAAAGAGAATGAGTAGAAGAAAAAATCCAAAAGTTAGTCAATCATTTTCGACCCAGTTTGCTGCGTTAAAGAATCTTCCTCCGTTTTTTCGGTTGATTTGGGATACCAGTAAGCCTCTTTTTATTTTAAATATTGTTTTGCGAATAGTTAAGGCAGCCATTCCTTTGGCCGTCTTATATGTGGGAAAAGAAATCATTGATGAAGTGATTCGACTGATCGATGTAACAGATGGTGCGAAGGATTATTTGTGGATGATGGTTGGAATTGAGTTAGGATTGGCGATTGCCTCTGAGTTGCTCAATCGAGCGATTATGTTATTAGATAGTTTGTTGGGCGATTTATTTGCCAATCGAAGTTCCGTGATGCTGATTCGACATGCGGCCCGACTAGATTTGTATCAATTCGAAGATCCAGAATTTTATGATAAATTAGAAATGGCTCGTCGTCAAACAGTAGGTCGTACCATGTTGATGTCGCAAGTATTGGCGCAGTTACAAGACATGATCACCTTGTTGTTTTTGGGAGCAGGACTACTGACTTTTAGTCCGTGGTTATTGTTAATATTATTTTTGGCGGTAATTCCTTCTTTTTTGGGAGAGACGCATTTTAATCAACATACCTATTCTTTGACAAGATCTTGGACACCCGAACGAAGAGAGTTGGACTATATTCGATTTATAGGTGCGAGTGATGAAACGGCTAAAGAAGTAAAGATTTTTAATCTATCTGATTTTTTGGCAACACGCTTTAAAGAACTATCGGATCGATATTATGAGGCCAATAAAAAAATCTCTGTTAAGCGTGCTTGGTGGGGAAGTTTTTTATCAGCGATTGGAAGTCTTGCGTATTATGGTGCTTATGTTTTTATCATTTTGCAAACCACCGCAGGATTAATTACCGTGGGTAGTCTGACTTTTTTAGCGGGTTCCTTTCGACAGATGCGAGGTATGCTGCAAGGGATAATGAACCGGTTTTCAAAAATTGCGGAAGGATCTTTATACTTACAAGATTTATTTGATTTTCTAGCTTTAGAACCGACGATTCAGGATAAGGAAAAAGCAATACCTGTTCCTAGCCCAATTCAAGAAGGATTTACTTTTGAGAATGTTAGTTTTAAATATATCAACAGTGAGAAATATGCTATCCGCAATTTATCTTTCCATTTAAAGAAAGGAGAAAAACTGGCCTTGGTTGGAGAGAATGGCGCAGGAAAAACAACGTTAGTAAAATTATTAGCTCGTCTTTATGAACCAAGTGAAGGACGAATTTTATTAGACGGAAAAGATCTACGAGAATATCAGTTGCTAGATTTGCGAAAAAATATTGGAATTATTTTTCAGGATTATATTCGTTTTCAGATGAAGGCGTCGGATAATATCGCGGTTGGAAATATTGAATTAAATAAAGATCTGCCGGTGATTACAAAAGCGGCGGAGAAGAGTTTGGCCGATACGGTAATTAATGATTTACCTGGACAATACGAACAAGTTTTAGGTAAACGATTTAATAACGGGGTAGAGCTTTCCGGTGGTCAATGGCAAAAAGTCGCCCTCGCCCGTGCCTATATGCGAGAAGCGCAATTATTGATTTTGGATGAGCCAACTTCGGCGTTGGATGCTCGAGCAGAACACGAAGTATTTTTACGTTTTGCAGAATTAATTGAAGGAAAATCTGCCGTATTGATTTCACATCGTTTCTCGACGGTAAGAATGGCAGATCGAATTTTATTTTTAGAAAATGGTCAGTTATTAGAATTGGGAAGCCACGAAGAATTAATGGCCAAAGACGGTAAGTATGCGGAGCTGTTTAATTTGCAAGCGGCGGGATATGTGTAGGTTTCTTTAGAGTGAAAAGCGTAAGCTTAATTTTTATTACTCGCTTAAGGTTCGCATTTTTCGCAGATTAAGCGAGTAATAATTGTTTAAGGAAAAATATGGGTAGCACTCATCCCCCAATATCAGCGTTGGTAATTAATAATTGTCTTGTTAGAAATATCTTTTCATATTTGGAGTTCTAATTATGTGCTTTAGACTAGTCAGGTCTGAGTATAAACAAGTGGGTTGAATCACTAACTTTAGTAATCTCCAATTCTTTTATGAATCAAAAGTCAAACATCTGGTTTTTATTTTTTATCGCTTTCCTTGGTAACACCTTTTCGGGGACTCCTCTCAACGCTCAAAATATAAGTGGCCATGTTCAAAATGAAGCCAACGAACCAATTCCATATGTCAATATTTTTATTAAAGAACTTGGTTCCGGTACGACTACGGATGAACAAGGATATTATTTTTTAAATATCGAACCCGGAGAGTACGAGGTGATTTATTCAGTTTTGGGTTTCGCGACAAAATCCATTCAAGTTATCGTAAATGAAGATCCTATTCAAAAAAATATATGGATGACTTCTTCGTCCGTAGAGCTAGATCAAGTCGTCGTAAAAGCTTCCAAAAGAGATCCCGCTTATGCAATTATAAAAAATGCCATTGATGCCAAATCGAAATATCTAAAACAAGTAGATAGCTATCGGACTAAAATTTATATCAAAGCAACAGAGGAAATAGATGAAAAAGAAAAGAAGAAAAAGAAACGAGCCAAGAAGAAAGTAAAAGAACCGGAAGTTGCAACCGGAGCACCTGGTACCGATCCGTTTTTAGAGGCAGAGCAAGCAAAACTTAAAGAAATATCAGGTCTTAACTTAATTGAATCGGAACTTACTTTAAATTTTCAATACCCAAAAAAATACAAAGAAGAGCGCAGCGCTTATAAAGTCTATGGCGACAAAGCAGGATTGTTTATTCCGCTGTTTGGTGAAAGTGATCTTAACTTTTATCGCAATCTTGTCTTTATACGAGAGGTCTCCGAAGTGCCGATCATTTCTCCTTTAAATAGAACCTCTGTTCTTTCTTATAAATTTAAACTCATAGAAACCAAAAAGGAGAATGGTTTATTGGTTCACAAAATAAAAGTAACACCACGTAAAAAAGGAAACTCAACTTGTAAAGGATACATCTACATCACGGATGGACTTTGGAATATCAATCGACTAGATTTGACGTTTGCAAAAGGTGGACTCAAATTTTTTGATGCCTTTCGAATAAAACAAGATTTTGAAAAACTATCCGATGATACTTGGTTTCCTTATCGAGTAGAATTTATCTATTCCACCAAGCAAGGTAAGTACAAAACCTTTAAAGGAAATACTTTGATGCGATATAGCGAATATGAAATCAATTATCCTTTTCCACCAAAATTTTTTGGTAACGAAATATCTGTTACCACTCAAGAAGCTTACGAACGAGATACTTCTTATTGGGAGAAAGCTCGGCCTGAACCATTGACGATCCGAGAACAAAAACTCGTTGCTTATAAAGATTCTATTTTTGCAGTCGTCAATAGTGTTGCGTACAAAGATTCGATGCAAGCGGTGTATAATAAAGTGACCTTACTTGAACTTTTTATTGAAGGGGTTGGATTTCGAGATCATGTTGAAAAGAAAAGTATTTATTTTGGTGCGATACCCAATATTTTAAATTTTTCTGTAGTGGGTGGTCTTCGAGTTGGAGTTCCCTATACTTCTGTTTTTAAAAGATGGCCTAATAATAAATGGCTGCAAACATTTGGCAACTTGAATATTGGTTTAAAGAATAAGGATTTACAGGGAAGTTTATACACTCAATTTCGTTATAATCCACGTCGATTAGGAGATGTATATATTACCGGTGGACGAGAATTTGAAGCTATCAATGATTTCGATGCTTATCTCAATCAGATTCGAAATTCTAATTATTTCTTACGAGATTATCTCGGAGTAGGACATCGTATTGAGTTATTTAATGGGTTTTATTTAAGAACAAATTTCTCCATGAATGACCGACAATCTACTGCAGGGTATATCACGGAATCATTTATAAATCGAGTGATTGAGGATGAAAATCCAATTGCGTTTGATCCTTATAAAGCCTTTATCAGTAGAGTTCGAATTTCCTATACGCCTCAACAAAAATTCATGTCTGAACCTAATCGAAAAATTGTGTTAGGATCAAAATGGCCTACTTTTAATCTTACACACCGACGAGGATGGAACCGTCTTTTTGGCTCCGATATTGATTTTGATTTTGTAGATTTAATGGTAGAACAAGATATCTTATTTGGTTATTTTGGCAGGACGAGGTATACGGCACAACTAGGTAAATTTGTCAACTCCAAAGAATTAAGATGTATCGATCTTAAACGTTTTCGTGAATCGGATGATTTGATTTTATACTCTGATCCGCTGCGTTCTTTTCAATTGCTAGAT
>CALKJE010000054.1 GCA_937995675.1 uncultured Saprospiraceae bacterium | reverse complement strand
CAAGGACAGGGCATGCTTCATTTCTGAAGCCTCCATCTTCTCTGGATCAATATTTTTTATTTGTTCGAACATTCTTTGATGTTTGCAAACCAAAAAATAAAACTTTTATCGTAATTTACCAACTACCTTTTGAGGGGATACTACTTAATTGTGCAAAAAAAATAGCTTTTAGTTTAGAAGTTGATTAAAACAGCCCTAAAAACCTCAATTTTTGGTCATAAAGTCAACTTCTTTTTAAAAAACTAGTTCAAAAATAGTTTTTCTTTTTTCAATAAAATATCTTTGCGCATGGAAACCATAAAAATACCCTTAACGCAGACCTCTCAACAGAAATTTTTGGGAGAAGCCTTGACTTATGACGATGTTCTACTCGTCCCTGCTTATTCTGAAGTCCTTCCACGTGAAGTTGATATCAGTACCCAACTCACCCGCAACATTCGCCTTAATGTTCCTATCGTTTCAGCAGCCATGGATACGGTTACGGATGCTGGACTTGCCATTGCGATTGCTCGTCAAGGAGGAATCGGTATTGTCCATAAAAATATGAGCATTGCTGAACAAGCTGCACAGGTTAGAAAAGTAAAACGTTCTGAAAGTGGAATGATCATCGATCCCGTAACGCTTCGTGGTGATGCACTGGTAGGTGATGCTTTGCAATTGATGCGTCAACACAAAATTGGTGGAATTCCAATCGTCGATGATAAAAATCAACTAATCGGTATTCTAACCAATCGAGACCTTCGATTCGAAACAAGAGTTAATCGTCCTGTTACGGAGGTGATGACCAAACTCAATATGATTACCGCTCCAGTTGGTACGACTCTACAGCAAGCTAGAACTATCTTACAACAACATAAGATTGAAAAACTTCCAGTAGTTGATAAAAATCAAAAACTCGCTGGACTGATCACTTACCGTGATATCATGAAAGTAGAGGACTACCCTATTTCCTGTAAAGATTCTTTTGGTCGTCTCGTCGTAGGTGCCGCAGTGGGTGTTACTCGCGACATGCTGGAGCGAGTTGAGGCACTGAAAAATGTAGCGGTGGATGTGATTTGTGTTGATACCGCTCACGGACATTCCCGAGGAGTGCTAGATGCTATTCGCGAAGTCAAAAAGAATTTTCCAGATCTAGATGTCATCGGTGGCAACGTCGCTACGGGCGCCGGTGCTAAAGCATTGGTAGATGCTGGAGCAGATGGTGTCAAAGTAGGTGTTGGTCCTGGTAGTATTTGTACCACTCGAGTAATTGCTGGAGTTGGGATGCCTCAATTATCGGCTATCCACGAAGCTAGTACAGCCATTGAAGGTAGCGGCGTACCTATTGTTGGAGACGGAGGTATTCGATATACCGGAGATATTGCCAAGGCAGTAGTTGCTGGAGCTAGCACGATCATGGCTGGTTCTTTATTCGCCGGTGTTGAAGAAGCTCCAGGCGAAACAATTATTTATGATGGTAGAAAATTTAAAATCTATCGAGGAATGGGATCATTGGGTGCGATGGAGATGGGATCAAAGGATCGTTATTTCCAAGATGTAGAAGATGATATTAAAAAATTGGTCCCAGAAGGTATTGAAGGTAGAGTGCCTTACAAAGGAACGTTAGCCGAAGTGATGGTTCAATACATTGGTGGATTACGAGCTGGAATGGGATATTGTGGCGCGGCTAATATTGAAGAAATGAAAAAAGCGAGTTTTGTAAAAATTACTTCTGCAGGTTATGCTGAAAGTCATCCTCATAATATTACCATCACTAAAGAGGCTCCTAATTATTCTAGATGATGAAGTTGTTTAACAACTCCCAAATTGCCTACGAATTGATAAAATTATCCAACTCATCACCTTTTTTTACTTCCATAGCGCGGCTATGCAAGTAAAAAAGAGGCTCGATTTGAACAACTCCCTCTAATTCTCGGCTGCTTTTGAAATTATTAAACAACTTCAATAATAAATACCAACGACTACCACGTTCTTTTTTTCTTAATCAGAACGTGGTAGAAGTAAGTCGTCAACTACTAGGCAAATACCTCGTCACTCAGATAGATGGCCAATACTCGGCTGGAAAAATCATTGAGACGGAAGCTTATCAAGCAGACGGCGATAAAGCCTGTCATGCCTACAATAACCGCCGAACGAAAAGAACAGAAGTAATGTTTGCTCAAGGTGGCACTGCTTACGTTTACTTATGCTACGGCATCCATCACCTTTTTAATGTTGTTACTGGTCCAAAAGAAGCGGCCCAAGCCGTACTTATCCGTGCGATTACCCCAACCGATAATATTCCACTCATGTTGGAGCGACGAAATTTTACCGTCCTCAAGCCACAATTAACGGCAGGACCAGGCGTTATGACTAAGGCATTAGGTATCAATACAGCTTACACAGGAATGGATCTTTGCCAATCGGATAGTAAAATCTGGATAGAAGATCGAGGAATTATTCTCCAACCAGATGAAATTACTGCCAGCCCTCGAGTAGGAATTGATTACGCAGAAGAATGCGTCTCCTGGCCATGGAGATTCCGGCTTTTATAATTAAGCTGTTTAAAAAAATCTATATTAGACTTGAATATTAAAATCAAAAAAATAGAAATCGTGAAATACGGAGCCATTATATTTTTCTTTTTTAGTTTCCTAGCTTTTAGTCAAGCACAGGATGAAGACCTAGAATTTACCGATAAAATTTATCTGGATTATATTCATACGGTGCAGTTAAGAGCGATTGGTAGTCCATTCAAAGATCCTATCGTAACAATGGGGTCTAAACAATTTTTGTGGCTTTCTTTTGACGATTTTAGCGAAGAAGCTCGCACCTATGTTTACACGATTCAACATTGTAATGCCGACTGGACTCCATCAGATTTAACTGATTTAGATTATATAAGTGGACTAATGGAAGGAGATATTGACGAGTATGACTTTTCTACTAATACACTTACTCCTTATACTTACCAATGGTTATTATTACCGAATGATGAATTACGATGGACATTATCTGGAAATTATTTATTGAAGGTTTATGATGTTGAAGACGAAAAAAAATTAGCCTTTACTAGACGTTTTATGGTTCTTGAACCTTCTCTCACGGTTATTACACCTGAATTTATTTCATCCACTTCTAATTTTAATACACATCAAGAAATCAATTTTGAAGTATCCCATGATAGATTAAGAGTTGATAATCCACAACGTGAAATAAAAGTAGCAGTACGACAGAATGGAAGATGGGATAATGCAATTTTTGCAGATCGTCCGCGGTCAGAGAAAAAGCAGACATTAATCTATAACACTCGAGATAAATTTAGCTTTGGAGGTGGGAAAGAGTTTAGATATCTAGACTTACGATCTGTAGAGCAAACACGGCATAATATCTCACAAATTATTGAAGGTACGGATACTTATGATGTAACGCTTTTTTCAGATGAAATGCGATCCAATAAATCTTTTTTGCGACAACCTGATATGAATGGAGATTTTGTAATCGCAAATTCAGATCAAACTGATCGCATGATCAACGGTATAAGTCGAGATACTGCGCTATTTTTGTCTTTACTAAATATCGGTGAAACTGATCTCGTAGATTTTGACCTTTCTTATAGTATTAACTTTGTTATTGAAAACCTAAGACCTTCCAATAACAATAAAAATCTTCGTTCCGACTATGCCGATGTGCTTTTCTCTCTCAACGTCAATCAAGCGTTCGAGGATTATGATGTTTACCTTAGTGGTCAATTTAATAATTGGCAACTCGATCCACGCTATAAAATGATTTATAATGATATTATCCACGCCTATGTAGTAAAACCCAAGTTTAAGCAAGGCGTTTACGATTATATGTACACCGTCGTCCCAAAAGAAGGTGGCACAAAAATGGATTTAACTGAACTAGAGGGTCATTGGTATGAAACGGAAAATGATTACACTATCTCTGTCTATTATCGTCCTTTTGGAGCACGTTATGATCGTTTGGTTGGATTCCGAGAATTCAATACAATAGACCAAAACAGAATTAATAATCGTTAGTAGAGCTTGTTTTTACTTCAATTAAGTCCCTATCTAACTATTATTTCAATGAAATTTTGGACATCTAACGCCATCATATTTGGCAAATGTGATCCCTTATTTATTTTCTTTTTCCGATCCTGATCGCTATTTTGGGCCTTTTAGTCCTAATTTAGTAACCTTTAATATAAATTATTGGTCTAGTTCTATAAGAATAGGTTAATTAGCAGTGAAATGCTATTTTGCATAAGAGCTTGTCCCAATTTTCATGATTGCACCAATTAATGGAAGTTTGGACAAGCTCTAAGCAACTATTTTTACTGGACACCAGTCATTAATATTGAAGTGGTTTAAAAACTCCAAAATTGACTACGAACTGATAAAATCATCTAACTCTTCCCCGAATCAAGTTCGGGACAGGCGCCTTTTTTCTCGTCAATCCCGAAAGTTTTCGGGGTTCACTCAAAAAAAAGCTCGACTTAAATCATTTTCTCTAGTTCTCGTCTGCTTTTAGAATTCTTAAACCACTTCAGTGACAAAAAATATTTTGCAATAGCTTCTAAATCTAACTCCTTATGTTTTTAAAACAGTTAACGACCCTTATCATCTGCTTGTCGTTCGTTCAGCTTAGTTACGGACAAAAAACTTGGTCTCTGACCCAGTGTATTCAATATGCTCAACAAAATAGCCTGAGTGTAAAGCAGGGACAAAACCAAATTCAACAAGCCCAACTCAGCGAACAAGAAGCTCGCTTTTCTCGCTACCCTAGCGTCAATTCTAACTTACAAGGAGGTATCAACTTTGGACGAACCATTGATCCAACTACCAACGATTTCACCTCTGAATCAGTTATTACTAATAGTCTAGGAATTAATGCTGGCGTAACACTCTATAACGGTGGGCGAATTCGCAATCAGATCAAGCAAAGTCAAATTAATGTTGATGTTGCCGAAGCCGATAATGAACAGATCAAAAATGATCTCGCACTTAATGTGGCAGCTGCTTATCTACAAATATTATTAGATCAAGAACAACTGATCAACGCTAAAAATCGATTGGCTCAAACACAAGCACAACTTTCACAAACAGACCGCCTGATTCAAGCTGGTACCTTACCAGAAGCAGACCGTCTAGAAATTCAGGCAAACGTTGCTCGAGATGAGCAAAATATTGTTACTCAACAAAACGCAGTGGAGATCAGTTACCTGAACCTTAAAAATCTCATGCAGATCAATCCAGACGAGGAAATCAAAATTGAGAAAATCGATAAAATGGAAGTTCCAGTCAATGCCAACCCCGACGGTGTTGCGCTAACTCAAGTATATAATCGAGCCATTGCCAATCAACCATTTATTCAAGCAGATCAAGCAAGACTAAGTAGTGCTAACCTAGAAACAGAGATTGCCAAATCACTAGGTCTTCCTGTAGTGAGTCTTTTTGGAAATATTAATTCTTTTTTCTCTAATAAAGTCCCTGACTTCAATAATGTTACCAGTATTGGACAAATAGAAGCTACCAATCCAGAAGAAATACTTCTTGATGGAGACAGAAGAAATATTCAATTCTTCGAACGACGAGGAGTAACCTTTGGTAAGCGAGGGTATTTTAATCAACTAAATGACAACTTCGGTCAGAGTTTAGGATTAAGCGTTAACATTCCTATTTATAATCAAGCACGAACACGATTGGCAAAGGAACGGGCACAATTGAATATTCTAAATACCCAAATTGTAGCACAACAAAACAAGCAGCAATTAAAAACAGATATTCAACGTGCTATCGCCACCGCTCGGGCTAATAAAAAACAATTTGAAGCCTCAGAGAAAACAGTAAAAGCACTAGATCTGGCTTACATCAATACAGAAAAAAGATATAAGTTAGGAGCCGTCAATACTTTCCAGTATACTACTGCAAAAAATACTTTAGACCAAGCAGCTATTGATTTAATCATTGCGAAATACAACTACCTCTACTCTTTACAGATTCTTGATTTTTATCAGGGTAAACGACTGGAGTTAAAATAGACATTAATAACTTGTCTAAATTTCTATTAATTGGCTGCAATTATGAAAATTTGGACAAGCTCTAAACAAAACATCCTCCAACATGGCCAACAAGGGAAAAAATACCATCATTATCATTTTAGGAATTCTACTGCTTGCGCTACTTGCATTTGCAGCCTATAAAAGTCGTAGTAAACCTAAAGGAATTGAGGTCACTACCGAAGAAGTAACCAAACGAACCATCCGCGAACAGGTATCTGCTAGTGGTAAAGTTTTTCCAGAAACAGAAGTAAAAATCAGTTCTGATATCTCTGGAGAAATCGTTGAGCTTTTTGTGGAAGAAGGAGATACCGTAAAAGCTGGTCAACTACTAGGTCGAATTGATGCAGATACGTATCAATCTCAAGTTCAACGTAGTCAAGCAACAGTAAGTAATGCCCGCGCTCAAGTCGCCAACAGTGAAGCGGGTGTTTCACGAGCAGAAGCAATCCTCAAACAATCAGAAGCACAACGAGATCAAATCATGGCACAAGCCATCAACACCCGTGCTATTCACGCTCGAAATAAAGGACTTTTTGATGATGGAATTATCTCTGCCGCAGATTTTGAAAACTCTACTTCTACGCTAGATGGAATTGAAGCCAATCTTAAATCCGCCGAAGCAACCATCGCCTCTAACCGTGCCAACCTCGAAGCGGCTCGGCAAAGCGTCAAAGCAGCCGAGTATAATGTCAAAAGTGCTCAAGCGACACTAGGTGAGGTAAACACAAGTTTGCGTAGAACCAATATCGTCGCTCCTATGGATGGGATTATTTCTCGCTTAGATGTTGAGCAAGGAGAACGCGTTGTTGGAACTTTACAGATGGCTGGAACGGAGATGATGCGCGTAGCTGATTTGAGTACGATTGAGGTACAAGTAGACGTGAGTGAAAATGATGTACTTCGAGTCAACGTAGGTGATCCAGCAGAAATAGAAGTAGATGCTTATTTAGATGAGAAATTTACTGGTTACGTCACTGAAATTGCCAACTCGGCCACCAATAGTACAGCAGCTAGTTTGACAACAGATCAGGTAACTAATTTTGTGGTAAAAATCAGAATCAATCCGGAGTCGTATCGGGAAATGATGTTAAAAAGTAGTCGCTTTCCATTTCGTCCAGGCATGTCTGCTTCGGTCGATATTAATACCAATACAGAAAAAGACGTACTCACAATTCCTATTCAAGCAGTAACAACCCGAGACCTTAATCAGGTGGGAAAGAAAAAACGTAAAAAAGGAAAGAAAAAACAAAAGAAAGAAGACGTGGAAGAAAACATCAAAGAGGTAGTCTTTGTTATGGAAGCAGATACTGCTCGAATGATTCAAGTGAAAGCCGGAATTCAAGATGATAAGTATATTCAAATACTAGAAGGATTGAGCGAAGGAATGGAGATTATTGAAGGTCCTTATAGCGTGGTTTCAAAAAAACTAGAGCAAGGAGAAGAGATACGAGTGGAAGATTAATTAATAATTTGATAATGAAAAATTAATAATGCCTGCCTACCGAAGGCATGGTGCTTTTAACGCGTTTTTCGTAGAGACAATTCCCGTAAAGACAATTCATGAATTGTCTCTACGGGAATTGTCTCTACGTTCTACAACAACCATATTTCAAATCTACAAACAGATTACCTATCAACGCCTTAATATTATTTATCAAAAATCCTGAAAAGGGGAAAGTAAAAACGCGACTGGCCAAGACGGTCGGAGACGATCGAGCTTTAGCGATTTACAAAGCCTTGTTGGAACATACGCGTACCTTAACTTTACCGGTTGATGCTACACGCTTTCTTTTCTATAGTAATCAAATCAACCATGACGATAATTGGTCGTCTAAAGATTTCCAAAAAGAAGTACAAAATAATGGAGACCTTGGTGATCGGATGAAAGCTGCCTTTGCAAAAGCATTTGAACAGCACGATCAGGTTTTGATCATCGGTAGTGATTGTGCTAGCCTATCATCTGAAATTGTACAAGAGGGTTTTGAAAAATTAGCAGACCATGACTTTGTTTTAGGGCCAGCGATGGACGGTGGTTATTATTTATTAGGAATGAAAGCATATACGCCCGCGCTTTTTGAAGAGATGCCTTGGAGCACAGAAGCGGTTGCAAAAATCACCTTAGAGCGGATCGCCGCAATGGGTAAATCTTGTTTTCAATTAAAAGAATTAAGTGATATTGATTTTGAAGAAGATTGGGAGAAGTGGGGATGGGAGATCCTGTAGAGACGATTCATGAATCGTCTTTACAGGAATCGTCTTTACAATTCACCATACATAATCTTTCCTTCCTCGTTCGCATATCTTTCTCGAATCAATTCTTTCATTTCCTTACGGGCGAAAAATATTCGACTCTTGATCGTTCCAAGAGGAGCATCTAATTTCTGAGAAATTTCTTCGTAAGAATACCCTTTATAATACATCAGAAAAGGGATGCTAAACTTTTTGTCTAGCTGCTCGATGATCTGGTGAATTTCCTGCATCATAATGGCAGATTCTCCATTATTAAATGCCTGTGGTTTTTCCGCAAAGATCGAGGTAATCTTCTGACCGATATATTTCATAAACCGCTTTTTACGACGATAATTATTAATAAAGGTATTCCGCATAATCGTTTTGATCCAAGCGTTAAAGTTCGTGCCTCCTCTGAATTTATCTCTATTCTTTAGGGCCAGAAAGATCGTTTCTTGTAGCAGGTCATTCGCATCCTCATGGTTTTGTGTCAATCGGTAAGCGAAAGCTTTTAGGCTTGGGTTATTTTCGGTAATTTTATTCGTTATATCCATTTGTCGATTGTTTTAGTATTTATACACCAAAAAATCTGGTGCGTTTATAAGTCTTTAGTATTCACAACTTCAAGTTAAGACAAAACCGTGCTTTTACATTTATATTTCGACTAATGTCCTAAAAAAAACGATGAACGAAACCTTGAATTAAAACCATGCGATACTTTATAGAACTTAGCTATGATGGTACAAATTACTGCGGTTGGCAGGTGCAACCCCATGATATGTCCGTCCAACAAAAGATCGAAGAATCTCTTGCGACTGTCCTACGGATCAAAACGCCTGTGGTAGGTTGTGGACGTACCGATAGCGGTGTACATGCTAGCCAGTATTTTTTACATTTTGACCACCCTACTCCAGTGCCAGATAACTTTCTGAGTCGAATGAATAAGGTTTTACCCACGGATATTGCCTTTTATAATCTGAAAGAAGTAGACGATGAAGCGCATACTCGTTTTGATGCGACTCAACGTGCTTATCAATATCATCTCGGTTTTCGTAAAGATCCATTTCGACAACAGACCAGTTATTATTTTCCGCAATGGAATAAGCTGGATATAGATAAGATGCATAAAGCGGCAGCTTTGTTGCTTGAGTATTCAGCTTTTTATACTTTTTGTAAATCTAATACCGAGGTCAAAACCATGAATTGTACGCTGATGGATAGTCGTTGGGTAATGGATGAAGATGGTCAAGGAATGACCTATCATGTGGCTGCCAATCGGTTTTTAAGGGGAATGGTACGATTAATTGTTGGAATGTGTTTGAATGTCGGGATGGGCAAGCTCAAACTCGATACTGTCCGGCAAGCACTCGACAAACAAGAACGACTCACCAAAAGTCTCAGCGCTCCACCACATGGACTATTTTTGACGAAAGTAGCCTATCCAGATGATGATTTAGGTTAGATATCTTTTGATATTTGACCTAATATTTTAGACCACATTCCTTCTTTCTACAAAAAAATTTAAAAATAAATTTGCAGAACTATTTGTTTTATAACATATTTTGTTTTAACTTAGCGGCTGAAATAAATAAATAGGTTGTTTTACTATCGTCGAATTTTTTAGTAAAACAATTCTAATATTAATCATCAAAGTTGCGTAGTTAGGTTCCAGACCTACTAGACACTTCACTATGAAACGCAGCTTATAAATACATTTAGTTATGATCAGAGAAGACAGAGTCCAACTCAATGAACGGTTTATGAAGGTCTTCAAATTACTACAAGACCGTGGAGATATTATTCTTAATGATCGTGGTGGAAAAGGGATGGGAGATTTTGCCAAAAAGGTACTTGGAAATCGTGCCTATGGACATATCATTCGTGCTTTTCTTACTGGGACTGATAAGCGTGTTATTGATTATCACCAAGCACGAATCGTTTGTCAAGAATATGGAATTAATGAGTCTTATTTGATCGATGGTGTCGGCACTCCTTTCGGACGTGAGCTTCCTAAAGTACAACTTGCCGACAGCAATGTAAATGCTATTCGACCAAACATCGTTTTTACTTCAGTACAAGCTTTTGCTGGATCAGGAGATAGCGCAACCGATACTTTTGGTTCACAAGCAGAGGACAACGAGCTATTCGCTTTACCAGGCGTAAGCGGTGCTGGCTTAGTTGCTTTTCCTGTTGAAGGAAATAGTATGGAACCAGTCATCAATGATCATGATATCGTGATTTGTCGCGAGATTGATGGTGTAGGAGATATCAAAGACAACGAAATATACGCCGTTAAAAGTAATGGACACTTATGGATTAAACATGTCCAAAGAATCCAAAACAATAAAGGCCGAACGATTCAACTAAAAATGATTTCTGCCAATCACCTCGAACATGAGCCATTTACTCATGACGTAAGCGAATATACTCGCTTATACAAAGTGATTAGAAAAATTAGTGAAATCTAACCTTAACTTACCAATAGAGTAAGGCCCAATTATAAAATGGGTATTACTTATCTAATAGCTGATCGGAATTTCTGATCAGCTATTTTTTTTGCAAAATTTTGTATTTATTTCTTTTATTATAACATTATTTGTTTTATATTGTAGTCGAAATGAGGGACATTGATTAAGTAAAAAGCAGTATGAAATTATGGTGCAAGCAGAAGAACGGCGAGAGCTGAATCGACGTTTTAAAACCGTCTACCAACTACTCATCAAGAAAGGAGAGATTATCAAAAATAATCGCCAAAAGAGTAAGAGCGCCTTTGCTGAAAAACTAGGTACTAAAGGTCATATTATTGACAAGTATTTAGATGACCGTCGCTTTATTACTTATCCACAAGCGAAATTACTCTGTGCAAAATATCAGGTAAGTGAGCTTTATTTATTTCAAGGAATCGGCAAAGCTTTCGATCCGCCACCAACTAAATTACCAGACTCCGAAGAGAAATTAGCTATGGCTTTAGGAATTAATTTTTCCCCAAATATCTTGTTTACCAACGTAGAAGCATTTGCTAGTAATACCGTTGGAGTAGATTTATTGGAAGAACATCAGCGCTTTCATATTCCAGGCGTAAGTGGAGACCTCGTAGCTTTTAACATAAAAGGCAACAGCATGGCCCCAACCATCATGACTGGAGATATGGTTATTTGTGCGCCACTCGAAGATAAAAACGAGATGATTGACAACGAAATTTATGCAGTCGTTACCAGTAACTCTGTTTACGTAAAAAGAGTGATTAGATATTTTGATCGCTTAAAAAATTGGACACACTTAAGATTGATATCGGATAACAATATAGAATTCGATCCCTTTATTTTAGAGATTGCCGAAGTCCGAAAATTACTTAAAGTCAAAAGAAAATTGACAGGATTAGGATAACAAATAATACAGATAGATAGACAGACAGACCAAGCGAACTAAAAGAGAGAAAATAGAAAAAGACCATTTAATCATTTAAACAGCACGTCTGTATCAACAACTTTAAATTATGAACACTAATCAATTAGCACACCGCGCACCGACCTTCAGTACCCATCCTTTTCAAACTTATCGTAAAGTTGGAGCATGGCGCGACATGGATGTATATGTTTACGAAAGCGTCAATCTGCGTTTTCATCCCATTGCTAAAAATGGAAAATTGTTGGTCAAAACAGAATTTAACACCTTTGATAAATACCGTAAAGAATTGGTATTCTTTGATCAATTTAATGAAATCGAATTGCAAGACTATGATACAGATCTTCGCAAAGTCGTCAAAGAAAATAGTGCCATACTCTATCATGCACTACTACAACAAATTAAAAAAGACGCCCGTGCTTCAGCCAACCTTTACTTACCTAATTGGAATAAATTGAGAATCTCTAATATCCAAGAAGATGGTTTGTTGACGAAACCGGTGGAAGCTAACGCGATTACGGATTAGTATGAGGTAATTAAAAAATAAAATCAACATGGAAATACATGAGTTTTCAGATGATAGGAGGCTAGCAATTTTAAGATATTTTGCACAAAGTAACGAATCACCAGAAGAATCATTACTCCATGACGTTGTTAAAGCAAGGATTAAATTCATATTTGAAAACGGTAAGGAAAATTTCACTTTTTTTTGGAAATCAAATTCCTGCTTTTCTCATTGGTATCCATCTAAATTCATTGGTCAAGGAATATTATGGCATGAAGTAAAATATTTAAATGGAATGCCCAATGAAAATGAGTTTAATTGTATGGAACAATACATGATGTACCATAAAGCAATGTTGTTTTTGGATAGAGAAATAGCCAAAGAGATAATGATGACTAAAGATCCTAAAGAGCAAAAACGGTTAGGAAGAAAAGTGGCAAATTTTGATGAGAAAGTATGGAAACAAAAAAGAAGTGCAATAGTATATTGGGGAAATGAAAAGAAATTTCAACAAAATGAGGTTTGCATGTCAAAACTTCTAGAAACAGTTGGAACAACGCTTGTTGAATCATCACCTTACGATAAAATCTGGGGAATCGGACTTTCAAAATCTGACCCAAGAGCTAATGATAGAGATCAATGGAAAGGGTTAAATCTACTAGGCGAAATTTTGACTTTTCTAAGAATGAAATTCAATAATGATGTTTACTGAAATAAGAAAAAGGAAATTCCCTCAAACAATGGACCCAAAAAAATACTTACTAACGCTGCGCTCTACATCTATTATATGTGCTAGTCGTTGTATTAAAAAGTAATCTTACAAAATTGAAAAATAAAAATTGAAGAAAATAATGCATCCCGTAAATTACGTCCATGCGATGTAAGTTTAAGTGTGCAAGGACGACTTATTTTAATTACCTGCTGTTTTTTGAATCTGGCTCCCGAAATATTTTTCGGGAGTTCTTTTTTTATAAAACCTAGCAATAGAATGGCGTTAAGGCAGAATTGATTTATGCCCCATATTTTTCGATGATCGCCGTACAAGCGCGATCCAACATCTGATAAACTCCTTCAAATCCATCATCTCCCCAATAAGGATCAGGAACGTTTTGATTATAACCAGGCTTTTCCATATTCATCACCAACTGTACTTTTTCACGCTGGGTATCCGAAGTAGCTAGTTTTAAAATATTTTGATAATTGGAACTATCCATTGCAAAAATGAGATCGTAGTTTTCCAAATCATCCCGCTTAAGTTGTCTTCCTCGCTGTGTGGTAATATCTAGTCCATGCGTAGCGGCTACTGCAATAGATCGAGGATCAGGCGTATCTCCCACATGCCAGCTGCCCGTCCCTGCCGAGTCCACCGTCCAATCGAGATTATTTTCTTTTATCTTTTCTTTTAGAATACCTTCCGCAAGTGGGGAACGACAGATATTTCCGAGACAGACCATTAAAACTTTCATTGGATTTGTTTAGTTTAGTACAAATTTACGAAATGCAGAAATTCAAAGCTATAATAATTGATGACATTGCTCAATCTAGAGCAACACTCAAAGAAGATCTGGAAGCATACTGCCCAGAAATTGAGGTAATTGGTGAAGCGGAAGGCGTGGTTAGTGGTGCTCGATTACTCAAAAAAACTACGCCTGATGTATTATTTCTTGATATTCAAATGCCAGATGGAACAGGCTTTGATCTTTTAGAAATTTTACCCGAAATTCCTTTTAAAATAATTTTTACCACCGCCTCCGATGCTTTTGCCATTCGAGCTTTTCGCTTTTCTGCAGTAGATTATCTACTCAAACCAGTCGACCCAGATGACCTGATGGAAGCCGTAAATAAATTAAAATCAACACCTGCTGCTGGACAAGATTTAGATCTACTATTAGACAATATGAAAAGTCAGGAAGCCCCCACAAAACTTTCCTTGCATACACAAGACAAAATTCAGATTGTCAATGTCAGTGATATTATTCGTTGTGAGTCGAGTGGAAATTATACGATCTTTCATTTTGCAGACGGAACCAATCTCATGGTAACCCGGACACTCAAAGAATATGATCAATTGCTTAGTGACAGCGGATTTTTTAGAGTGCACCAATCTCATTTGGTCAACAAAAAACACATTACCGCTTATGTCAAAACAGAAGGTGGTTATCTTTTAATGTCAAACGATCAACACGTCTCCGTTTCCTTACGTAAAAAAGCCGCCGTCATGGAAATGCTGGACAAGCTCTAAGAGCTTGTCCAAATTTTCATGATTGAGCGAAATTGAGAAAATTTTGTTCTGAATGAGGCAAAAAACGTAGACGATGCCTAAGCATCGGCGAGGCTTTTTAACGAAATGCAGAATAAAATTTACCAATTGGAGCCAATTAATGAAAGTTTAGACAAGCTCTAACCTAAATCCCTCCAGGTTTATCTTTACTAGTCAATGAGATATGCAAATGATCGCCTGTTCCGACGTGGCGTAACGTATTTAATCCCATCATTTTAAAATACAATTTCAGCAATCCATTTCTAAACTCCCCGTGTCGTTTCGTCCGAATATCTATGGCATGTACATAACCATCAGACTGAACATAATGCAAAGATTGCCGCTTTGTTTTTAGTCCCATTTTTTTATAATCCTCCGGTTGCCGCTTACCATCCGTAATCAGTAAACTTTTGTCAATAAATACAACCGTACTTATACTAAGTCGCAAAATTGGATGCAAGCTCGAATAAGTAGTCTTGATCTCGGGAGACTTTACATTACTGTCTGATAGATAAACGACCGCATATGTACTATAACCGATCACTAATAAAATAGAAAAAAAGATACGAATCTTAAAACTTCGAGCACTCCCAATCTTACCAGTAATTCTACCATAGATAAAGCTAAAATAAAGAATCAGTAGAAAGGCTGTAATTCCCATACCTAATAAGATGGCTGGCCACGGAGATAATTGATAATATTCGTGTCCAAAAACCGCTCCCCTAATTAAACAAATAAAAGGCAAAACCAGTAACAGCACCAACCGAATCAAGAAAAAGAAGATTTTTTTCATAAGCGATGATTATTAAACAACTTCTACACTTAAAGTTATAACAAACAACCCCTAGGATAATGTTTTGAAGCGAAAATTTATAATTTTCAATAATTATTGAAAGAATTTTTAGTTCTGAATAAATTACTTTAAATTGACAAACAAACAAATTGTAAACATAATAAACTAATTATCAAGCATTTATAATAAAATTTCAATAAACAAATCGTTAAACAAAAATAAATATTTTTCATTTTGTTTAACTTTCACTTGGAAAAAGTTAAACAATACCTTATATTTGTTAAACAAAGAAGCAAAACTTATTATTTTGTTTAACGTTTTAAAGAAAAGTATCATGTCAACATTAGATTTCTATTCAAATTTCGACAAAGTAACCACCGTTTTACGGTCGTTTGCATACAACTTAACTCAAAATGCAGAAGATGCTCGAGATTTGTATCAAGAAACGGCTTATCGTGCGATGAAGAACAAGGAAAAATTCAATCCTGGTACCAACTTTAAAGCGTGGTTAATGACGATTATGAAAAATATCTTCATTAATAACTATCGTAAGAAGATGAAGCAGAATACGATTATTGACAAAACTGATAATCAATATTTTATCAATTCTAGCGGTAACGCCACACAAAACGAGGCAGAATCGTCTATTTTGATGAAAGAAATTACTGAGATGATTAAGGCTTTAGAAGATGGCCTAAAGATCCCATTTATGATGCATTATCAAGGTTTTAAATATCAAGAGATTGCTGATAAGATGGAATTACCTCTGGGAACCGTTAAAAGTCGAATATTTTTTGCCCGTCGTGAATTAAAAGCAAAAATTGGTAGTAGATACAACCAGCCAGTGAGTGAACTCATGAAGGCTGTATAAAATTATATTTTGATAGAGTGGATGAAAGGGTTCTTTACAAACAAGTAAAGAGCTCTTTTTTTTATGGCCGGAACTTTGCGAATCTCATAATAGCGATTACCTTTGACATCATTAGAGGCCGTCCGATGGATAAAACTCATATAGAATAGACTTTATTCCAGAATCATCATGACAAATTCAAAAGAACAATCAGAAATCACTTCAAAAGAGGGACTATCCTTTCATGTCACTACTCAGGTAAATGATGATGAACCGATCTTCCTCACTGGTACTTTCAATAATTGGAACGTCGCAGACCGTCGTTACCAACTTAAAAGAATCGCCCCCAAAACCTATCATGTATCGATTCCCACGGGAATGGACATAAGTTATCCGTTAGAATATAAGTTTTTACGTGGTGGATGGGATGAAGTAGAACTAGACGAAAATGGTAATTTGACAGATAATAGAATTTTAGAAAAACCAGTTTCTGAAGTCAAAGTTTATATCCCATTATTTGCTCGAAAAGATAAAGCTTACGATAGTGACAAATTGCCTAAAATTGTGATTATTTCCAATCATTTTGAAATTCCACAACTCATTAAAACACGGCGAATTACTGCTTTACTTCCTCACGATTATTATGAAACAGACAAACGCTACCCTGTCCTATATTTACAAGATGGACAAAATCTTTTCGACGATTACGCACCCTATGGTAACTGGGGCGTAGATAAAAGATTGGCAGAGATGAGTGGAAAAGGAATGGGAGATATCATTGTCATCGCAATTGATCATGGCAAGGATGAACGGATGGCTGAATTTACACCTAACCATAGTACGGGTAAGTTTAGAAAAAAAGAAGGCAAGCAATATATTCGCTTTCTCGCAGATACCCTCAAACCACATATTGATAAAAATTTCCGAACCCTACCGGATGTCAAAAATACCGGAATCGGAGGTAGCTCAATGGGCGGACTTATTAGTATCTATGCAGGTTTGGTTTATCCAGAAGTCTATTCCCGACTCATGATTTTTTCTCCTTCTCTTTGGGTAATGCCTAATATGTATTTCGGTGGGATACATTTAGCTCAAAGTTTCGATACTCGTATTTATCTTTATGCTGGTGGAAAAGAAAGCGAGAACATGGTGCCCAATGCCCAAAAATTTAAAGACATGGTAACCAAAAAAGGACAAGATGATTCTCAAATAGATTTCCATCTTTCTTTAGATCCCGATGGGGTTCATAGTGAATATCACTGGGGACGAGAATTCTCAAAAGCAGTTGAATGGCTATTCTTTCGATAAATTAATAGATTAGAACATTACTTCCTAACCATGAAGTTGTATAAAAATAGATAGATGAATTACTTGCAAGTCATTGATTCTCAATACTTCAGCTAATTTTATTTTCCGTAGCTAAGGCTACGCAAAAAAAATGGAGCTTCGTCTTGAAAATCAAGCACTTACAATTAATTTCAACCTCCATTTTTGAACAACTTCAATCATATTCTTCAAAAGCTCCCGATGAAAATTAAAGTAAAGCAACCCACTAAGACAACCAGCTCATTAGTCATGATTCCGATGAGTCCTAAAGATTTGACCTCTTCCCTATTTAAGAATCTTAGCAAAAAAGAGGTTTTATCAAAAAAAATAATCGCTGGTTTTTCAGCCGCAAAATCCACGCACCTGATTCTGGCTGGTACAGAAACAGATCAAATCATCTTAATTGGTTTAGGAGATAAACCTACTTATCAAAGCGTCAAGTATGCTTTTCGTAGATTCGCAGCGGATCATAAAAAACAATTAAGTACTAAACTAACCCTTAATCTTGGCTTAACTAATTTATCAAAAGATCCTCAACAAATTTCCATGCTTGCGGCCGCAGCCGTCAACGGATTGCAACTAAGCACTTATGATATTGGGCTTTATAAAACCAACGATAAAGCAGTTCACCCACTTGCAAAGTCAACCAGTACGCTAAGTATTATTGTAGACAAAACATTTCAAAAAGAGGTTGAGCAAGCGGTACTAGAAGGAGCAGCAAAAGCGAGTACACAACTCAGCATCATGGATTTAGTCAACGCGCCAGGCAATAAAGCGATTCCAGAAGTACTAGGACAGTGGGCTCGCAATTCTGGAAAACGGTTTGGATATAAAACGACCGTATTTTCTAAAAAGAAAATTATCAGTACTGGGTTGCATGCTTTATTGGCTGTCAATCGAGGAAGTGAATATGCGCCTGCTTTTGTTATCATGGAATATAAACCCAAAAATGCAGGCAAGAAAAAGCTTCCTAAAGTAGGATTAGTTGGAAAAGGTGTCACCTTCGATACCGGAGGAATCTCTATCAAAGGCCATCAGAACATGCACTACATGAAGAGCGATATGGGAGGTGCTGCGGCAGTACTTGGTGCGATGGAGTTAACCGCAAAATTGCAATTACCTGTACACTTAATCGGGATCGTTCCGGCCACTGATAATTGTGTAGATGCTACGGCGGTTAAACCTGGAGATGTGATTAATTCCTATAGTGGGAAAACCATTGAAATTATCGACACAGATGCAGAAGGTAGACTCATTCTTGCCGATGGCCTCGCCTATCTAAATAAAAATTTCAAACCAGACATTATGCTCGACCTTGCCACCTTGACTGGTAGTAGTGTCCGTACCTTTGGTTACCAATGTGGTGCTGCTTTTAGTAAAGATGAACGCTTGATCGCTGATCTTACCGCTGCGGGAAATACGACCGGAGAACGGATTTGGCCACTACCACTCTGGGATGAATATCAGAGTCATATGGATAGTGATGTCGCCGATATTAAAAATTTCAGTGGACGACCGATCGCAGGTGCCATCAGTGCAGCGAAGTTTTTAGAGTTTTTTACAAATGATCATCCGCGCTGGGCACACCTCGATATCGCAGGCGTAGCTTTTGGAGATACCGGCTTTTCTAAACAGAAAAGTGCTACGGGATATGGTGTTGGATTATTAGTCGAATTCCTCAAAAATTTGGTAAAATAAATTTTAAACATACGCTTATCTAAAAATAACTATTCACTTTTCAGGTTCCCAATAATATTTTTGTAATTTAACGTTTGAGTAAAATCGTTATTTGTTTGAGACCATACAATACTATTGATCTATCTTGCAAGCGTAGATATTTTTTCAACAAATCAACGGTTCAACGATTCAACACATTAGTTGCTTTATGAAAATATTACACATCAGTGCCGAGTGCTATCCAGCAGCGAAAGCGGGAGGACTAGGAGACGTGGCAGGAGCACTGCCAAAATATCTAAACAAAATAGGTTTAGATACCGCAGTCATTATTCCCGCATATCATACTAAGTGGCTCAAGCAGCAAACTTATCAGCAAGTATTTTCTGCTGAATTCTATATGGGCCAAGAAAGAATTTCTTTTGCCATCCATCGGGTAGAAAATGACCCAACAGGATTCCCACTTTATGTAGCGGATATTCCAGGCAAATTTGACCGCTCAGGTGTATACGCCGACGAACATGGACACGCCTACGGGGACGAATTATCTCGCGCTATTTCTTTCCAATTGGCTACGCTTTATTGGGTTCGGTTTCTCGAAAATCGTCCAGAAGTCTTACACTGCCACGACCATCATACGGGTCTGATTCCATTTCTTGTTCGCCATGCATATGACTTTGAATCATTAAAAAATATACCAACCGTTTTCACTATTCATAATGGTGAATATCATGGTGCTTTTCCCTGGAATAAATTATATCTATTACCCGCTTTCGATAGTACCGCTGGAGGATTACTCGATTGGGATAACATGATTGTACCATTGGCCTCCGCCATTAAATGCTGTTGGAAACTGACAACCGTTTCTCCTGGCTATATGGAAGAGTTAAAAAATAATTCAAATGGTTTAGAAAGTTTATTAAAAACAGAACAAGGAAAGTCAATTGGCATTTTGAACGGTATTGATACCAATATTTGGAATCCCAAAAAAGATGATTTTATTGCAGAAAAATTAAGTAGAAGTTTTAAAAAATATAAAACAGCTAATCGACAAGCCTTATATGATCGATTCAATATCGACAAAGATCTACCCATCGTAGTTTTTATTGGCAGACTCGTACGGGAAAAAGGAGCTGAGTTATTGCCAGAAGCGATCAGCCGTTTTATCTATGATGAACATAAATTAGGCTTTATCGTTCTAGGAACTGGAGATCCGAATTTGCATCAGATTTTTAGCAATATGCGAAATCATTTTCCAGGGCGGTTCGATGCTGCTCTAGAATATAATGAAGGTCTCGCTCATCAGCTTTACGCTGGAGCAGATTTTTTAATGATGCCTTCTCTCGTAGAACCTTGTGGATTAAATCAAATGTATGCCATGCGTTACGGTACCGTACCTGTCGTCCGAGCTGTCGGTGGACTACGTGATACCGTGCCTGATATCGGCAAAGAGAATGGAACAGGGATTTGTTTTGATTATTATTCGGTTGATGAAATCCATCACGCGCTAATCCGAGCAGAAACTTTAGCAAATGATTCTAAAACATTAACCGCATTGCAAAAAAGAAATACCAAGGTTGATTTTTCTTGGGAGCAATCTGCGAAAGCTTATGGAGATATTTATAGTGCTTTATTGAAAGGATAATTAATAATGCCCTTCTATCGTATTTTTTTATAAAAAACTCGCACTAATATTTTTACAATAAAGACAAAGAAGAGATAACAAATAATGTTTGTGCTCGTATAAATTCAGATAATTTATTTTAAAATATATAAAATACACTACTATGATTAAGATGGTATCTATGATTCTTGGTGGCGGCGTTGGTTCGCGCTTATATCCACTTACGGAGCAGCGCTCCAAACCTGCTGTCCCAGTTGGAGGAAAATATAGGTTGATAGATATTCCTATTTCTAACTGTCTTAATTCTGGTGTAAAGCGAATGTTCGTTTTGACGCAGTTTAATTCTGCTTCGTTGAACCAACACATAAAAAACACCTATCATTTCGATTTATTTAGTCGGGGTTTTGTCGATATTTTAGCGGCTGAACAGACACCAGGTGATGACAGTTGGTTTCAAGGGACCGCAGATGCAGTTAAGCAATGTATGCGGCACCTGACCAATTTAGACTATGACTATATTCTGATTCTTTCTGGTGATCAATTGTATCAGATGGACCTAGAAAAATTTGCGATGGAACATCGGGATAAAAAGGCAGATATTAGTATTGCCACTATTCCAGTTAACGATAAAGATGCTCCAGGATTTGGGATCATGAAAGTAGAAAAGAATGGAATGATCAAGAGTTTTGTTGAAAAACCTGAAAAGAAAATTCTTGGAAAATGGAAGTCTAAAGTTAGTACTGCTAATAAAAAAGCAGGGAAAGAATATCTAGCTTCTATGGGTATTTATATTTTTAGTAAAAACATCATTAAAGATTTATTTAAAAAGTATAACGAAGCAACGGATTTTGGTAAAGAAATTATTCCTAATGCGATTACTTCAGGCTACAAGGTAGCTAGCTACGAATATGATGGCTATTGGGAAGATATTGGAAGTGTTCCTAGTTTTTTCAAGGCTAATCTGGAACTGGCAGATCCCATTCCTCCTTTTAATCTTTTTGATAACGAAAAAATAATTCATACCCGTCCTCGAAAACTTCCTGCGTCTAAGATATTTGGTACCACCATGAATAAAACAGTTCTCGCCGAAGGTTCTATTATCAACGCCAAAAGTATCGACAAATCTGTAGTTGGTATCCGATCACGAATTGGAAAAAATACGGTTGTAAAAAATGCCATTGTTTTTGGTAACGATTATTACGAGGCGTTTGAAGATCTAGAAAACAAAAAAATAGTTAACATGGGCGTTGGTAACAACTGCCATATTGAAAATGCCATCATCGATAAAAATGCTAGAATCGGTGATCGAGTAACCATCATCGGTAATAAAAAGATGAAAAACGAACGACTAAAAACCCACTGTGTAGTGGAAGGCATTATCGTTATTCGTAAGGGAGCCGTGATTCCAAATGGCACCGTAATTGGTGAAAAGAAAGCGACTAAAACAAAGTCAAAAACGGCGACCAAAAGCAAAACAAAACGAACGGTCAAAGCGAAAAAATAATACCGCTAATTTAGCTGGCTTCCTTCAAACATAACCTGTGTTTGCAGGAAGCCAACTAATTTTTACATATCTTAAAAAACTTAGAATAACCATACTATGCTTACCTTTCTCTGTATCACCAACTGCTTTAAAGGCGTTGACTTCCTCAAAGCCTGCCACGAAGCAGGAAATAAAGTCTATCTCATTACTTCTAAAAAAGATGAACACCAAGCTTGGCCACGTGATATTTTGGCCGATGTTTTTTTGATGGATCAAGACGATCGAGATCGTTGGAATGTAACGGATTTAGTGAATGGATTGGCTCATTTTATGAAAGGTCAACGCATTGATCGCGTGGTTGCTTTAGATGATTTTGATGTAGAAGCAGCCGCACATGTACGCGAGCATTTTCGGATTCCAGGGATGGGAGAAACAACGAGTCGCTTCTTTCGAGACAAACTCGCTATGCGCGTAAAGGCCCGAGACGCAGGCATTCCAGTTCCAGCTTTTAGCTCGCTTTTTCATGATGAAGATATCAATAAATTTATCGCAGAAGTCGAAGCTCCTTGGATGCTTAAACCACGAGGAGAAGCTTCTGCAGACGGAATTCAAAAAATACATTCTGGCGATCAACTCTGGGAAGCCGTACATAAACTAGGCGATCGTCGCCACCATTTTTTGGTAGAACAATTTAAGCCCGGTGCGGTCTATCATGCAGATGCGTTGACGGTAGATGGAAAAGTGAAATTTTGTCGCGTGTCAAGATACCTGAGTACGCCGATGGAAGTAGCACATGGTGGCGGAATTTTCCGTTCACTGATTTGTAAGTTCGGTGGAGCAGATGATAAAAAATTACAAAAACTAAATGCCCAAGTCATGAAGGCTTTTGGGATGCAGTATAGTGCTTCGCATACCGAATTTATTAAGAACGAAGCGGATGGAAAATTTTATTTTCTAGAAACGGCTTCTCGGGTTGGAGGGGCTCATCTTGCGGAAATGGTGGAAGCTTCTTCTGGTATTAATCTTTGGAAAGAATGGGCAAAGGTTGAAACTGCAAAAGCGCTAGACAAACCTTATAAATTACCTAAAGTACGAAAGGATTATGCTGGAATTGTGGTTTCACTTAGTCGCTTTGAACATCCGGATGATGCATCATTTGGAGATAAAGAGATTGTTTGGCGATTGGATAAAAAATATCATATCGGACTGATTGTTCAGGATAAAAAGCAGGAGCGGATTTTGGAATTGCTGGATGGGTATGCGGGGAGAATTGGAGCGGAGTTTCATGCGGCTGGTTGAGCGTTTTTTTTGTTGAAGTGTTGGTATTTTAAATTGGCTTTAAATTTTATAATTAACATTTTTTATGATTTTAAATGTTAATTGGTTAATTAGTTGATTGGCTCCGTATTATACAATGCCTATTTTAAAAGCACCGTAGTATTCTTCGTTAGTAGTTCCTGTTCTAAAATAAGTTTTTCATAATGATCCGCTGGCAATTCGGAATCCATTG